>NZ_BADT01000099.1 GCF_000239855.1 Pseudoalteromonas sp. BSi20652
CTTTTACTAATTTTTTGTATATGCAGAACATAACTTTGGCCGTTGGCTTTGCTTGATACGGGTATTGAATGAAAGTGGCCAATGTCCTTTGCCTCAAATTTATATTCAGGGTTGTAAACCTCGCCCCTAGCTTCAGCTCGCTTTTTAGCGCGTTTTAACCGCCTTTGTTTTTCGCCAACAAATGCTTTGGCTACTGATTGGTTGCGAACAAAAATGGCTTCGCTTTGGCTTGCTGGTACTTCGAGTATTTTTGATAAGCCAAATAACTTATCATGAGCCATCATCTTAAAATAGCTTTGCTGAGATAGATTGATTAATTGCTCTTTATCTGTTGATACAAACGCTAATTCATTACCTATCGTTTGCTCATTCCATTTAGGAAAGCACACTCCAATATTACTTATTTCGCGTGAACTCATAAACCCATGTAGTATGCCGATACAACGTCCAGCTAGAAGGCTAACATCACAATTTTTAGGTAAATAAGTAATAGTAAAATAATAGCGTTTCAACCTTTACTCCTTTGGAACAAGCCACCTTTTATCAACACTGCCGCAATAAAGTGAACTGTATTTGATTTTTCATTTTGCTCTAAACCATGCTTTTCCATGTGCTTAATATGCAAAGCAATGCGCGGGAGTAATGAATAAAAGTCTGAATGGCTTTTAGGTGTTCTGTGTGCAACTAATATTTGCTTATCTGCTCCATACTCGTGAGTGCGTAAAGGTTTGTAACCTCCCTCATACCAATCATCAATAGTTTGAATGGCAGCCCCTACTTTTTGTGAATTCAAACTTGCTGCTTTTTTATCGCCCACTTGGGTGTACGCAAGTTGTTTAGATGACATGCCTTGTTCAACATTATCTACAAACTTTTGACTAGGATGGACTTCTTGACTAAATGCATTTTTAATTTTTGCGGTTATATCTAAATAACAATAATTTTGAGGATTGCTAAGCCCTTCTTGAATAGCTTCTGACAACGTTAATAATGCTGTTTGATTATTTTTCCAATTGCCCTGCCACTTTAGCTTTTGTGCACCTTCAACAATAATTGGGTCTGAATGTTCTGTGAGGATTTCAATATCAACATTTGGTGATTGGCGGTTGCGCCAAAGCCAGTTGCCCATCAGTATATTTTTAGCATAGCGAGTTGCCACTTCATTAAGGCCATTGTGCTTTTTATAGGTTTCAAAAAAACGTTTTAACCAATAAATAACTTTAGGATCATCACAAACATGAGGCTCATTACTATTAGCCTCAACTCTTAGCGAAAAACGGCAAAATAGCTCATTTACTGTTGGAGGCACGTAGCACACATCAATAGTTTGGGGGTTTCCAAACGCTAGATCTTGTGGCGCTAAATTTTTAGCCACATTTTGCTTTTGATACGCATCGCCAAACCCTGACTTTTGCCCAACTAATTTATTTTGCTCTATTTGCAGCGGTTCAAAATCAGACTCCATTGTTTTATAAAAAAACACCGCTTTACTGGGTGAGAGCGAACGCGTGTAACTTAAGTGCCGAGGTAATTGCATTATTCATACTCAAACTTAGACTTTTTCATAAGCATAGACTCTTTTTGAACATCCATAATCCAAAATGCGTCATGAAAGAACTGCTTAGCGCCCGCGTACTTTACTGATGTGTTACTAACACACTCTAACAACCCTATTATGGGCTCAGCATAACAATGGTATTCATGTAAGGCTGCATCTCGCTTTACGGGTTCTTCAAGTGCAGCAAAACCAATTGCAGCAGGTCTTAAATTAAAGTTACCGTTAAGGGCATCAATTAATTGTTCAAAGCTTTTAACTACTTTTTTTGAAGGATATAACCAACTGCCATTTGACGATTTTACCTTAAGGTTTTTAAACAGCTCACTCGGTTTAGTATGTACATGACACCAGTCTATATTTTGATATAACGAAGGTGGATGCATAGTCCCGCCTGCAAACGTAGATGGTAGTGCGGGCTTTATAAGCTGACTATTTAACTTATCTAACAGCTCAGTATTTGGTACCAAAAGCCTAAATACTAAATCGAGTGTTATGTCACATTTAGGTTTATCGATAATTCCTGATCTTATTACATGACTACGGCCAGCAACTTGTTTTAACTTACTTGGTTCAGGTAATGGTTTACCCGTATGTAGCTGATAGCTTTCAATGTAAATAGCACTGCCAATACACTTAATGGAAGGGTCTATAAAGTTTTTTAGCTTACGCTCAAAATTATGAGCAAGCCCATTTAAAGCAGTAAGTGACGGCATGCCTTGAATATACGGGTTAGCCATTGCCTCAGCATCAAACACTCGCATATCTTGGCAATATACATACACTATTTGCTCATCATTTAATGTTTCTTCTTCAGCTGTACAATGAGTAAACACATACTTTAACTGCGATTTAAACAGCCCCATTAAATTAGGATGATATGCAAAGCGTTTGAGCTTACTTAAATTACCAAGGCTCTCATTTAGTACGTTACTAAATTGGCTAATGCAGTTAGTAATACTCTGATCTAAGTAATGCTTTGCCCACTCAGGGTAAGCTTGCTCTTGAGCGTTATTTTTAGCTTCCAGAATGTTATCCAGCCATAACTGCAAGCTAACACGTACTTGCCTAATAGCCGCGACTCGCGCTAATCGCTTTTGCCTTAACGTATTAAACTGTTTAATACCAACCAATACCAAAAGCGCCTGTTGAAATTGACTGTTTAATAGCGCACGAATTTTAAATGTTTTCTCAATATAATTATTGGCTACTTTGGAGCGGTTAATAGCCTTAGAATATGTTTTAGGAAAGTAACGAAGCACTCTAATATTACCACCTACTGAGCTTGCTAAATCGCCAACATTGGCTGGTCTTGAGTGCTCAACTAAAGCAAAATTTAACTTACGTTCTGTTGTTAATTGCTGAATTTTAGCTAGCATTGCGTGACTTACTACAGGCGTAACCGCAAGGTAGCTTTGCTGAAACGGCATTTGTAATTGTGGTGAAAAAGGGCTTACTTCTAATGGGAGTTCTGCCACTGGCAACTGTTGTTTTATTTTAACCGCGATGTCTAAAACCGTCTTTTTAGTAAACCCATATGCTCTTATTAAATTAATCCAAACAAGCTCTTCAGTTATCAATAACTTTGCTAAACAAGTTACTTCGCCTTGCCAATTAAATGAGGTTAAAAATAACTTTGCATGATTAATTTCAGCACTGTTGTGCGACCATCCAAAACTTAAAGGTAATGACCGGCTACAAATACCCGTAATATCTTCACTTACAACTTTACTAATTAAACGTTGATGGCTTACTCGTATATCGGGGTATTTTAAATTATGAGTATGAAACCATTTAACTTCGTTAATACATTTACTCAGTAACACTTCATCACGTAATACACTTTTAGCGGTTCTTGTACTTGTTAAATCATCAATTTCACTTCGTTTATAAACTAGGTTAATGAGCACCGTCAGCGCTTGCTCTTCAAAGCCATCTACCGCAACATGAGGCGCGTATGGCGCAAACAACTTTCTAAGTGCTGTGGTTTTTTCTTTTAATGATTCAATTGCAAATGCATCTTGTAAGTTCATAAGTTACCACGGCGCTATAAATTGTTTTTTTGTTTGAGGCGTTTCAGCTGCGAATGCTTGTTGTAGCTCAATCACTTGGCGTAAATAAAATACATGGCTATCAGCTCTGAGCTGTTCGTGCTTTTTTTGTGGATAAGCACAGTTTAAAAAACCTTCTTGATGAAGCCTATAAACTTGCTCGGTAGTGGTGTTTAATAATACTGCGGTATCAAAAGTACAAAGCAGTAAGTCAGCAATATTTGGATGTTTAGCTTTAGGGTTACTATCAACTAATTCGACAAAGTAATTAATAATCTCATCAATTACTTTGTTTTTACGGTTACTTGTTGCAGCTATTTGACCATCACGAATTAAATCGCCATACACAGAGTTGAATTTAGTTTTATTAAAAGGGTTAAGTTGCTTAAGCCGCGCATTGTTTGTGAGTAAATCTAATTCAACGGTAAGGCTTTCAGGCCAAGTACTAAAGTAATCAACAAAAGTACGGTTAAAATCAGCATCGCTTACATCAAGTTGCTTAACCTTCGCAAACCAAGATATTAACCCCACTATTTTATGGCTGTTACTACTTGCAAGCGCAGATGCAATTTTAAAGTCTGCATCGTTTAACTGCTCACTATTGGTTAGTTTACAACCACAATCACACTCTAAAAACGCCTCAGAAGCTCTGTAATCAATTAAGTTATGGCATTCTTTACAATGTGTAATTAATTGTGCTTTATGCTTATGGCACGCTTTATAGGGCTTTAAATGCCAATAAAAAGGAATATATGAAGATTCAGACAAGCATTCAATGCAAATAGGTATATTATCAGTGCGAAGTAGCTCAAGGGGAATAGTCAGTTCATTTCGGCTTACTGCTGCTAGGTTGCCAAATTTAAAGTTACTGCGACGCCAAGCAAGTGCCAGAATCTCACCAGCGTTAACATCTGCTAATTGAGCTACTAACTTAAGCGCTCTTATTCTAAAGCTGCTCGCTTGCCTAGCATGATAAACATCAACCTTACTAAGCTCTAACGGCAACGCACCTTCAAGATCATGATCTTGCTCTGCAAGCCATTGCCACAAAATATCAGCAAGCTCACTATAACCATCATATGAGTTATCCCTTGCAAGCCTCAACAAATAGCTTTCAAGCGCCTCATCTGAGTAAGGTTTTGTTTGAACTAAAAAATGCATCGCCAACCTAAACTAAGAAAATCTTAGTTTAGGTTTAGGCTATTTTTATCTAAAGATCAAAACTACTTTAATAGATTACTAAATTCTTCTTTTAAAACATCATTCATTAACTTCCCCAAGACTCTTTGCTTAGGATCATTAGCTATATTTTTTTGTAACTGTATACTAGAAAATTCTCTAGCCGCTGCTTCAACTTTAACATCTTTAATATTCAATAATTTTGCTACATTCTTCATCGCCATTTTATTATAGAAAATTGAATTATTTAGAGCATCACATATTTCTTCTCGATGAAGTTTATATTGTTCATTGATATTGAACTTTTCCACAGCTAACTTACTTTTTGAGCATGATTCTAAATTTTTCATTTCAATTGAAAAGTCACTGACCTCCAAATTACCATTAGATAATTTGATATAAAAGTCCTTATTTTTAGCAAGGGAAAAGGTAATATTTTTAGGAAGTTCATCCTCAAATGGGTGGAGGATTGTGTTTCCGTACTGCTTATCCAAAGTATCCATATCACCTTTCGAACTTGAATTGCAGCTAGAACATGAAGGTATTAAGTTATACATAGAAAGCGAAAAAAATGGATATTTTGACTGAGGGTAAAAATGGTCTAACTGGGGTCTTAATTTACCTGTTTTATTGTTTATAGTTAAGGTGAACTGTTTGTTACAATAACAACATGCTCTATTAGATAAATGATAAGCCAGTTGATATGCAGACCAATTTTCTGTTTTTACCGCGTTGATATCATCAATGAGTAAATTACGCTTTTGCGCTTGAGTACTAACAAAATATTTATAGTCAAAAATCTTGTGCATTCTTGAAATAACCTTAGCCACTTCAGTTTCAATTTCTTTTCCCGTACTCAAACTTCTACCACTAGTAAGCTTATAATTACTTTTAAAGTTGATAGTTTGATGTATCGAAGGGGTTATTTTATTTATCTGTAAGCAATCTTTGAAGAAGTTAGGGAGCTGTTCGTGTACTTTCCTTAAATCAGAAGGTTTTCCTATTAAAAAAGTGCGTAAACTCTTATCAATCACTGAGTCTTTAGTTGAACGGATCAATTGGCAATAGTATGCATTCTCAACTTCAAACATGAAATCAACTTTTTGCTCGCTTACTCTTTTTTTTATATGGTCCTTTCCCCAATCGAGATGGAATTGTTCAAGCTTGTAAGCTTTATCTAAATTCAATTTAAACAATATTTTTATCCTTTAAAAATTGAATTAAAGAATCTATATCACCAGCCTTTCTATACTGTTCAATATCATCTGACCAACGTTTCTCTGTTGAGGAGTATTTGATTAGCTCTGCTTCAAAATAACTTTTTAAAACTGAATCTGAAATTTGTTCAATTACAGCCTCAGCCTCTTCATAGGTTTTTATTAGCGATTGCTTTTTACCATGTGAGCTCTCGATATCATTCCTTTCAGTCGTAGAAAAGAATAATTGAAGCTCAGAAATTAAATTTTCAGCATGCTTGCCAACGGTTGCTTCCATAAAGAAACGATCCGATAGAAGCTCATGAATATTGCCTGCAAAGCTTTTTTTTCCATCTTTAGCACCGCTCATAATAATTGGCGTAGAACAATTCCCTTCCAAATTAAAATATTTTACATTTTCGTTTAAAGTATCAGAAAGAATAAATGGTGAATGTGTCGCAATAATTATTTGAGTTTTACTCAGACTAAAATAACAAAAATCCTGTATGAATCTTTGGAGGTATGAAATAACTTTCCTCTGCCACTCTGGATGAAATGATGTCTCAATTTCATCCAGTAATACTATCACCCCATCAGAATCAGCTTCAATACGTTTTGCGAATCTTAAATTTTCTAGACCAGAGAAAAGCCGTAGAATATTTAACTGACCAGAACTTAAGCCCTCCCATTTTGGTGCGAACCCACAATATAAGGAACCCTCTGGAATTATTTCCTTGTATAAACTCAACCTTCGAATAAATGATTGTAGTTGGGAGGAATTGTTAGATAAATGAAACCTAATATCCCAACTACCAGTTTCTTTATTTCTTGAAATTAGATCTCTGTTTTCTTTAAAAAAATGATTTATATCAATAAAGGCATCTTTTAACTCAACAATTTTCAGCTTATCTTGTCTTTTTTCTATTTGATCTGAAATAAAGAAGTAAAAGAAATAAATCCCCCCTTCCTTATTTCCGTACCATAATTCAGATAACTGACGAAGCGTGTCAAAAGCAAGCCAAAATACACCTTCACCAAGCTCAGATTTGAACTCATTTAGTTTTCTTAAAGCATTTTTGCTAACCTCTTCAACCGAGGTCGAATTTATAGGAGTGTTTTTTAAGTAACTCTGGATAACCCTAGGGTGGACTAACCTTTCCTGATTTTCTTTAGTAATTGAGAAAAAATTTAAATATATATTCTCTTTATTAAATTTAAGCTCATCATTTATTTCTGAATCAACTACTTCTTTAAGTAACTTCCAAGTTGAAAATGGCTTATAAGCATCAGAGGATAACAAAGTACTAGAGCGAATTTCATGCCTTCTTCTTGTATGGTGCTGCTCGCTCTTTGCAATACCATAAGGTAAATCTGGTAAAGTATTCGATGAGGCTCTTATCAAGCCTAAATTAAAGTCAGAGAGATTACCAAGTTCGGTGTCAATAGCGACGTCATGATTCAAAGGTAGATTTAAAAAACGGTTAACCTCTTCATTACTACTAAAATTAGGTGCGTATATCTCCAGATAGGTATTCCCACGTTTAAAGTTTTCAAAAACAGCAAAGTACTTACCTGGTAAATAGTCACATAAAATAGCATCGACAATTTCAAGAGCAGTAGATTTACCGGTTGCATTTTTACCAACAAAAACAACAATGTTTTGTAAGTTTTTAAACACAGCTGGGTAGTTCTGTTTCTTAGAAACTCTTAAACCAGAAAAGCGGTCAAATATTATGTCATAGTCATTAACAAGACATATACCTAAGTCTTTATGAATTTTATAACTTTCAATCCAAAAAAATAATAATCTTTTTCTACTTTCCATGTTACTCGTCCTTTAACTATTCAATTCTAGAAGCTCTTTGATTTTAGTTTTTTGCTCATCAGTAGCTTTGGAGTAGTCGAAAATAAATTTCGCCAGCTCATCACAATCACAGTAAAAGTAAGCTACTGGCACATCTAGCTCTTTAGCTATGCGTTTCATGGTTAAAAAATCAGGGGCATGTTTGCCTTTTTCGTATTGGTTCATGCGAGCACTAGCCGTGTTTGGCTCCATGCCTAATGCCATACCTAGCTGTTGCTGAGTAAGGCCAGCTGCTTTTCTTGCAGATTTTAGGCGTGAAGGTGTTGGAGTTTCCATGTGAACCTTAGCTATAAATTATATCCTGCTAAGATTCTCTTAGTATCTAACCTATAAGTGTACTAAGGATGTTTTAGTTTTTAAATATACACTTAATTAGTAATGTCTTAAACTATAAATATTTATGAGTTAAAAGGGATTTTATGCTTGTTTTTGCTAGCGATGCTTCGGGTAAGATTGTTTCAATAAATAATGTCAAAAATGGTAAAGCATGTAATTGCTTTTGTATCGCATGTAATGACCCTCTAATTGCACGCAATGGCGGCACTATAAATGCTCATTCATTTGCTCATACAACAAAAGAAGAGTCTAGAACATGCTTAATGACCGCTTTGCATCGGTACGCTCAAGAATATTTTTTAACGGCTAAAACAATAAACCTTCCAGAAATTACTATATATCATCGAGGTTACAGTAAAACTGAACCTAGTAGAAAAGCCTTAATTAACTCTGCAAAACTTGAATATAGCATTCATAACAAATACATCGCCGATGTGAAGTTAAAAACTGATGTCGGTGATTTATTAATTGAAATTAAGGTAACATCGCCTTGCTCAGCAGAGAAAATTAACTTTTATCGTGAAGAAAAGCTCGCTTCCTTAGAGTATGATTTATCAGTTTATATTGATTCGGATTATGCTGATGTAAATTGCGCTCTTAAGCATAATGATGATACGTCTAATTGGTTATTTGGTTGGTGTGAGGATCAATTAAGAAAAGAGATTAATCAAAAAGTTGAACTCAACCAAATAGAAATGAATAAAAAAATTCGACAACAAATTGAAGAGTCAAGAAAACAAGCTCTACGTAAATTTGATAACTTAAAAAAGCGACAACGATTAAAAATACCCAGCCACAACATTGGATTTAACCATAATATCAATGGTAAAAATTACGATTTATCTGCCCAAGTAGTAAAAAGTAAAAGTATACATTTTAAAGAAGTTTTACTTGAAGCAGAGCATGAACATTTTTTACTATTGAAATGCGTAGCTCTTAATAACTCTAATCAAGAACGAGTGTTAAATGTTGCCCTTTTATTTCAACATGATACCCCCAATATCCTCAAAAAAGACTCAGGCCAAATCATCGTAGGTCGAATAAAAAAATCAAAACGATTTAAGTTCGAATGGCTTAACTTTACACCACCAGACTCGGCTTTAGAAAGAGCCAAATTTATAGCAATTGCTGAAAAAGAAGAACAACTAATAAAGTATAAGTTTATAGAGCACGTAACAAACTATGCTGACGTTTATGCATTAGAACAAGATAGATATTTTTCAAATGATTACCCAAAATGGAAAACCTGGCTTGCTTCACAAAGCGATATGGCTTCCAACGAAAATTTTAATGTTAAAAAACCCAAGTATCCGGCTTTATTAAAAACAAATAATACACACCCTCAACTTTGGATGTTTGATCGCTGGTATATATTAATATTTAGTAAGTTAGCCGAGTTTATTGACAGCTATCCAATCAATACCCCCATAGATACAAAATACATATTTGAGCTACTAAAAAACGAATTTCCACTTTCCCATAATTACAATCTCTTTGTCGAGCAAGCAGAGAAAATGAATGTTTCAGGTAAATTAGAGCACTTACTAAAGCCTGAAAGCATTATAAATACTTCCTTATCATTTTTTGAGGAAAAGTTGGCAGTAGTAAAAGAATCCAATTATTTTGTACGCAAGTACGATTTGAAAATACAAATGCTACCTGCAAAAAATTAGCTATATGAAAATGCTTTGTGGATATTTAAATTTATAGGCTTAAAACCTACCACTTGCTAATTAGCTGGCTATTTTGCACAATGATTTAGTACTTCTTATGAAATGAATAGAAACAGGGATGCTATGAAGATCATTGAAAAAATTAAGCTATTTAACTTTAAGAGATTCTCAAATTTTGAAGTTCAATTTACTGAAGAAATTAATTTATTAATAGGCGATAATGAAGCTGGAAAAAGTAGTCTACTCACAGCTATTGAGCTTGTTTTAAGTGGTAGTAAATCCAAAATCGACTCAATAGGGATTGATAACTTATTTAATAAGCAAATTATCAATGAATTTTTAGTTTCAGATAAAAGCATTGCAAACCTTCCCACGTTACGTGTAGAGCTATACTTAAATGAACAAAATAATCCTCACTTAAATGGCAAAGTTAATTCTGAAGGTGTTGCTTGCGACGGGCTGGTTTTAACATGTGAGCCAAATGAAGAGTTAACACATGAAATATCAGAAGTTTTAGCTCAAGAAGAAAGTAACTTCCCTTATGAATATTACGTTGTTAATTTTGCAACTTTTTCAGGCCAAGCATATTCGGGCTATCGAAAATTCTTAAAATTTCTAGCATTAGATAGCTCACAGATAAACAATGACTATGCAACCAAAGAATATATAAAAGCAGTATATGACAACTTTGTCGAGCAAACAGCGAGAATAAAGTTGAAAAATGAGTACCGCCAACAAAAAGTAGCTTTTAAAGAAACAAACCTTAAGTCAATTAATGACAAACTTGATGAATACCAGTTTTCGATTAGATCTAGTACTAAATCAAACCTAGAGACAGATCTAAATATTGTTGAAGATGACGTTCCCATCGAAAATAAAGGAAAAGGCAGACAATGCTTTATCAAAACAGAGTTTGCATTAAGAGAGCATGATGCAGATAAACCACTAGACGTATTACTGTTAGAAGAGCCAGAAAACCATCTTAGTCATACGAATATGAAAAGGTTGGTCCATAGAATATCAGAGTCACATGCTAAACAAATTTTTGTTGCTACTCATAATAGCTTAATAAGTACGAGATTAAATTTACGTAACTCAATACTCCTCAATAGTTCTTCTCCTGAGCCTCTTACAATGAGGGACTTGCCAGAAGATACAGCTAAATTTTTTATGAAAGCACCTGATAATAATGTTTTAGAATTCATACTATCTGCGAAAGTCATATTAGTAGAGGGCGATGCTGAATACATTCTTTTGGACTCATTTTATTCATTGGTAACAGGCTCTTCATTAGAAGCTGATGACATTCATGTTATCTCAGTTGGTGGTACAAGTTTTAAAAGGTATTTAGACATAGCAAAAGTTTTGGGAATAAGAACCGCTGTGATACGTGACAATGATGGCGACTATCAAACGAATTGTATTGATAGTTATCTCGGCTATGTGGCAGATAACATTGGTGTTTTTTATGATGCTGTTAATACCAGCAGTACATTTGAGATCTGCCTTTACGACTTAAATCGAGAAGTTTGTGATGAGCTTTGGCTCGCTGATCGAAAAACACTGTCAGTACAAGAGTATATGCTGAAAAATAAAGCTGACTGTGCATTTGAATTACTAGATAAAAAAGCAGACCAAATTATAATACCTGACTATATAGAAAGAGCTTTCCAATGGATAAACGAGTAGTTTTTGCTGTCGCTGGCTCAGGTAAAACAAGCCACATAATAAATGGGTTAGAGAGTGACTCCAAAACTCTGATACTCACTTATACAGATAACAATTTATCGAACCTGAAGCATAGGATATTGGAAAAGTTTGGTGAAATTCCTTCCGGAATTAAAGTGTATTCATATTTTCAATTCATATATTCATTTTGTTTTAGGCCTCTATATGGTCACGAGCTAAAAACTAAAGGTATCAATTGGCATGTCCCTCCATTTAATACCTTAAAGATGAAACGGAATGATCCTAGGTTCTATATCGATAGCCATAGTAGATTGTACTCCAATCGCATTGCAAAACTAATAGAACAGCTTAGTATCAATGATGAAGTTATCAAGCGCATAGAAAAGTATTTTCATAGTATTTGCGTTGATGAAGTCCAAGATTTTGCAGGGCACGATTTCAACTTTTTATTAAGCATTTTTCCAGCAAATATAAACCAATTATTTGTTGGGGACTTTTATCAGCATACATTTGATACCTCTAGGGATGGAAACGTTAATAAGTCGCTCCATGATTGCTATGACAAATATAAAGCAAAATTTGCTAAAGTTGGTTACGTAGTCGATGAAGAGTTACTTTCTAAGAGCCACCGTTGTAGCCCTATAGTGTGTAGTTTTGTTAGTGAAAATCTATCTATACACATCGATTCTCATCGAAGTGACCAGACCAAAATTGAGTTTATTGAATGTAAAAATCAAGCTATCGAAATAATGAGTTGCCCAGACACTGCTAAACTTTTTTACCAAGATAGTAGAAAATATAAGGGATACACAGAAAATTGGGGAGCTACTAAAGGGCTAGATTGTTTCGAAAATATTTGCATCATTTTGAATCCAACAACACTAAAATTGTTTGAAAATGGGAAGCTTGAAGAGTTAAAACCTCAGACCAAGAACAAGCTTTATGTCGCATGTACTAGGGCTAAGCATAATATTTATTTTATTCCTGAAAAACTTATTAAGTATATGAAAAATTAGTATCCAAATAACTATGAGTTCTGTAAGTCATCACTTCACTTCCTCAACAACTGACTAATCGGCATTCGGTCAGTAAACTTAGTCGCTATAAACGGGTCTTCGTCTTGGGCGCTTTCAGGTTTGTATAGTGAATAGCGCTCGACTTCGCTGGCTGTAATTTCTGAAACCGGCAAGGTAAATAGGTTTGGTACATCAGGAAACAGTACTTCAAATGCTTTTACCAAGTGTTTAGTCGTGATGGTTTTTGCGTTATCCACTAAAGCGTAGAGTACTGCATCATCTAAAAAGTATTTGAGTGTTCTAAAACAGCCTTTTGATAATGAGAACAAAGCAAATACTGTAGCTTGATCACTTAAGTTTGGCTTTTCGGTAAATGGCATTCGGTTGGCTAGGCCAATTATTAGTTGTACAAAATGCTTTGGATTTTCTGACAATTTAAAATAAGGCAGCTGCCGCCTTACTAATAAACGCGATGACCACTGCGGTTCGTCTGCTATTTTTGCTGCCCATGGCATACCTACCAATACAATTGATACACCCGCTTCGTCGTTAATGTATTTTAATCGATTGGCAATCTCGCGGCGCTTTTTACCTTGGTTGTGTTCAATCAGCTCTTGAAACTCATCAATAATTATAAGCTCAGTGCCACATGTTTTTAGGCATTTTATTAATGATGTCGTTAACCGAGTACCGTTTATTCGCAATTTCCGCTCTGTGCTACCTACTTGCCCTAAGTCTTTAAGAAGCTCGGCTAAAGTAGATTCTAGTGTAGGGTTACTAGGTATGCGGCTTACTAATACGGGGTGATTCATCACTCCATTAATAAATTGCGGTAAGTGACGTTCTTTATACTGTTTTATTAGTGCTGTTTTACCTGTGCCTGTATCGCCATTTAAAAGCATGCAGGGCTTTTCGCCCGCTAACCCTTTACCAAGTCTTAATCTGTCGAAGTCATTAAATACCGTGCTTATTATTGGGTATTCAATAAATACATCGCGAAATTCATTTAGCTTTTCTTTTTGTTTGTCGGTCAGCATAATTAAAATCCATCTAGATCCGAAATAAAGTCATCCCAGCTATCAGCTGGCTGCACTTTAGGTGTAACCTTTTTGGCCTCTACAGGTTTGCTCTGCGTGATTGATTTTTGTGAGTCACTATTTACATTTTGATGCTTAGCTAATGCTTTACCCCCTTTTACTTTTGAGTGTTTTGGCGCATTTTTTAAACCTTCAAACTCGCTTTGAATTTTGTTATGAATAAACATACGCGCTTTTGCTAAGCCTACATTATCGATAGAGCCCGAAATAAAATCGCGATGAATGCGTATATTTATTTTATGCTGATTCAAACTTAAATTTTGGGTGTAACCGTTTGGATCTATGCATGGCACTTTTATGTAATGCTCTAGCTTATCAAGGTAAACATATATATAAGAGATATCATCGGGGTTTAATTTAATTAAAACTTCTTGAGATACTTTGTGGCTAAACTGCTTTCTATAGTTTGCTAGTTCAGTACTGTCGTAGCTTAAATTTTCTAGCCTTATTCCACCTTTACGAAGCACCCTATGATTTGAAATACTGAGCACAACATCCAGTTGTTGAAGGTCATCATTACTCAGCACTGTTGGTGGTAACGTATTAAAGCCTTGATCCCATTGTTGGCTTGGTATGTACTTAAAGCGGCTGTCGGCATCTTGATGGAAAACGTCTACTACCCATTTATGAAATAACTGCATAAAGGTCGTAAAGCGCATGATTGCATCTTTTTTGGGATTGTATTCATGCTTTTGTAAAATGTTAGAAAAGGTTTTACCAGGAACAGGGTCTAATAATTCAGTGTTAATTGTGCCAAACATACGTTCTACAAAGGGTTTTAACCAAGGCTTTGCGACAGGGTTATATTGAGTATTAATGCCTATTTCTTCACAAGCAAGTTCAAGGCTGTTACTCCAAAATTCAGCGCCATTATCAACAATGAGTGTTTCAATTTTGCCAGCACACTTCCACTCATTAATCGTATCGGGGTATAGTTTTGCCACTTCATTTTTAGGTTTCATGGCATTTAGCATTGCTCGCCTCACTGCATCATAGCTAGGCTCACTGAAGCTAAAGTAATAGCCAACAATACAATGGCTATACACATCGACTAACATGGTGAGTGTTGGCCGTCCAAGTGGAATATGCAGCTCATCATCTAATAAAATAAGATCCAGCGGTGTATGGTCAATTTCAACTTTTTCGAGTACTCGGGTAGGCCGTGTATGCCCTTCTACTTTATTAAAAGCAATATCAGCAAGGCGCTTACCATAACGAGCAATCATTACTTCGTATTGCGGTAAGTTATCTATTCTGTTTTTAAACGCTTTGTATGTTAAAGGCTTTAAAACACTGCCCACAACACTGTCGTTTTCAATAATAACTAAATCTGCATAATACTTATAAGCAGAAGCCACTGATGGCTTTTCTTTTACTAAGTAACGCTCAAGTGCTTTTTCAAAAAACTTATCGGTTGCTGTATCGTGCTCCCTGTTACCTTTTTTT
>NZ_BADT01000098.1 GCF_000239855.1 Pseudoalteromonas sp. BSi20652
TTTGTTAAGCGTTGTAATTAATGCTATTACGCCATTTACTTTTAATTACTTATAAACCTAATTAAACACTACAACGTTTATAGTTACGGTATTTTGGTAACCAGTAATTTTTGTCAATTGCTGCCCATAACGCATCATCAGTAATCTCAAGAGCAACGCCCTCTTCGATTGCTTTTTTAGCGATGGCAAATGCAATACGTTTGCTTAGCGTTTCAATTTCAGTCAAGGCTGGTAATAAACTACCTTTACCTGTATTGGCTCGCGGCGACGACTCTGCAAGCATTTCGCTAGACACACTTAACATTGCATCTGTAATGCGTGTCGCTTTAGCGGCAATAACCCCTAAACCAATACCCGGGAAAATATAACTGTTGTTACATTGTGGGATTGGGAACGTTTCGCCATTGTACTCAACAGGATCAAATGGGCTACCTGTGGCAACAAGTGCTTTTCCGTCAGTCCACTTAATAACATCAGCAGGATGCGCTTCTACCTGCTTAGATGGATTACTTAATGGAAAAATAATTGGCTGTTCACAACTGGCGTGCATTGCACGAATAGCTTGCTCAGTAAACAAACCTGGTTGGCCTGAAACACCAATTAAAATGTCTGGTTGTGCACAGTTCATAACATCAAGAAGTGATGCGTATTCACCGCTGTAAGTCCAATCACTTAACGAGCCTTTAGGTTGTGCAAGTGCTTGTTGGAAATCGCGTAAGCCTTCCATACCCTCTGAAAGTAGGCCAAAACGGTCAACCATAAATACTTGGCTACGCGCTTGAGCTTCACTAATACCTTCAAAAACCATTTGGCTAATAATTTGCTCAGCAATACCACAACCAGCAGAGCCTGCACCCACAAAGACCACTTTTTGCTGACTCAATGTTGAATTTTTAACACGACACGCAGCAAGTAAAGAACCCACTGTTACAGCCGCCGTACCTTGAATGTCATCGTTAAAGCTACAAATTTCATTGCGGTAGCGCTTAAGTAACGGCATTGCATTTGGCTGTGCAAAATCCTCAAACTGAAGTAATACACTTGGCCAACGGCGTTTAACCGCTTTAATAAATAAATCTAAAAACTCATCATATTCGTCTTGAGCAATACGCTTATGGCGTGCGCCCATGTACATAGGATCGTTTAAAAGCTTTTCGTTATTAGTACCCACATCAAGCATTACAGGTAATGTGTATGCTGGGCTTATACCACCACACGCTGTGTAAAGTGACAATTTACCAATTGGAATACCCATGCCACCAATACCTTGATCGCCTAAGCCTAAAATACGTTCGCCATCGGTTACAACAATAACTTTTACTTTACCTTTGGTAGCGTTACGTAAAATGTCGTCAATTTGGTAGCGATCTTCATAAGAAATAAATAAGCCACGTGCACTGCGGTAAATGTCTGAGAATTTTTCACAAGCGTCACCAACGGTAGGCGTGTAAATGATTGGCATCATTTCTTCAAGATGATCACGCACTAAACGGTAGTAAAGTGTTTCGTTGTTATCTTGAATCGCACGTAAGTAAATATGCTTATTAAGGTTGTCGGTAAAGCTAGAATACTGCTGATAACAACGCTCAACTTGCTCTTCTATTGTTTCAAAGCGAGGAGGAAGTAAACCAGCAAGATTGAAATTTTCGCGTTCTTTTTTACTAAAGGCACTACCTTTATTTAATAGCGGTGTTTCAATTAGGCCAGGGCCAGAATGATGAATATATAAGTAGTTAGGATCAGTATTAGTTGTCATATTTCCAGGCTTTAACGAAGTCTTAAGTTATGATCTGCCATTATCATTGTTAAAGGTTTAATTGCAATGAGTATATAACTTGTCAGACCATTGATAATATACAAACACGAGCTTAACTCGTGTTTGTATTATACATAATTTAAAATTGGATCGTGGCGTTATTATTAGTTAAATCAGATAACGCAACACCTTCACGGCGCGGATCAGCACCACCATATAAGGTATTATTTTTAACTTCAACTGCGTGTAAGCCCGAGTTTAAATCAATAATACGTACATTGTGGCCGCGTTTAATAAGTGCAGGCGCAATGGCTTCGATGACTGTACCTTTTTCAAGGCTGGTGTAATCGTTACGGTTTGTTGTACGCGGTAGGTTAATGGCGTCTTGCGCTGATAAATTCCAGTCAATAACACCCACAACAACTTGTGCAACGTAATCGATGATACGACTACCACCGGGTGAGCCTACAACCAAACGTAAGCTGCCATCTTTATTAAATACCATTACCGGTGACATAGAGCTACGCGGGCGTTTACCTGCCTCTACACGGTTTGCTACCAGCTTGCCGTTTTTACGTGGCGATAACGAAAAATCAGTTAGTTGGTTATTTAAAATAAAGCCATTAACCATAACCGTAGAGCCAAACGCCATTTCAATTGAACTGGTCATCGAAACGGCATTACCTTTACTATCTACAATAGAGACATGCGAAGTAGAAGGTAACTCATACGAATCATCCATTGCATAACTTAAGTACTCGACTGGATTTCCGGCTACGGCTTTTTGGTCTGTTTCGGTAATTAATTTAGCGCGTGAGGCAATGTAATCTTTGTTTAATAGCTCTTGTGTAGGTACTTGGGTGAAATCGGGATCGCCCATGTACATATTGCGATCGGCAAATGCAATACGCGAAGCTTGGCTAAAGTAATGAATCGCCTTTTCGCTGTTTGGCTTAAGTGCGCTCATATCTTTATGCTCAAGTAGGCCAAGCATTTGCAGTACTGCTACACCGCCACTACTTGGTGGCGCCATAGAACACACGTTATAAGCTCGGTATTGAATACATACCGCATCGCGTTCTTTGCTTTTATAATCTGCTAAATCTTGCACACTTAATTTACCAGGGGCAATTTTAGAGTATTGAACAGCATTAACCATTTGTTTAGCATTTTCGCCTTTGTAAAATGCATCAATGCCCTGCTTTGCAATGTCTTTGTACAAATCAGCAAGTGGTTGATTCTTTTTAACGCTACCCGCTTCGATTAATTTACCATTTGGGTAAAAGTATTCGTTAATAATTGGCATGCTCAACACGCCAGGGTTTAACTGGCGGGCTAATAAGCCATGTAAACGCGGCGAAACAACAAAGCCTTGCTCTGCAAGTTCAATAGCCGGTTTAAAAAGCGCTTCCCACGGTAATGTACCGTATTGTTTATGCGCGCTTGCAAAGGCATGTAAAATACCGGGTACACCAACAGAGCGTCCACCTACTACGGCTTCAATCCATTTAACGGCTTTACCGTGTTTATCTAAAAACAGCGTTTCGTCTGCATTTGCAGGTGCGGTTTCGCGGCCATCAAAACTAGTCAATTTATTGTTAGCTTTGTTGTAATACATAATAAATGTACCACCGCCAATACCTGACGATTGCGGCTCAACTAAAGTAAGCACTAGTTGAGTAGCAATGGCAGCATCTACGGCACTGCCACCTTGGGCTAAAATTTGTTGACCGGCTCTTGAGGCATATGGATTTGCCGCAGCAACCATGTATTTATCACCTTGCACCACTTTTTTATGGATTAATCCAGTAGCGGCTTCAGGTTCGCGAGTTTCAATTTGAGTTGCTTGCTGTGCAAATGAAGGCAATGTTATTGCGCACAGTCCAATAGCAAATAATGAGTTAAGTTTAAAATGCATAAAAATACTAAAAACACTTAATTACGTAGTTGTATTTGGCATCTTAAAGTTAAACGGGCACAATATGCAAAAATTTTGACTAAAAAATATAATAAAATGCTTAATTTACCTATTCAACCTCGTTATATATTACCGCCTATTATTTTGCTGCTATTTAGTACCATTTTTGCTGCATTTGATTTAAATAATTTACTTGAATTTAACCGAAGCCTAATTGATGAAGGCGAACTGTGGCGAATTTTTCTAGCCAATTTGTTCATGCTAATTGGGCTCATTTGGGACTAAATGCCAGTGGTGTTTTACTAATATGGTTACTACATGGCGAATACACATCCCCTACTCGCTACGCTTTTAATACAATTGCGCTAGCACTGTGGTGTGGACTCGGTGTTTACTGGTTTTGCCCAAACATACATATTTACACCGGATTAAGTGCTCTACTGCATGGTGTAATTATATGGGGCGCAGTTAAAGATATAACCGTAGGGCTAAAGTCGGGTTATTTATTATTTATAGGTGTATGGATTAAAATAGCATTTGAGCAATTTAGCGGCCCTAATGCTGATATAGGAAAGCTTATTAACTCCACTGTGGCTATTGATGCACATTTAATTGGTGTAATTGGCGGGACTCTGCTTGCCTTACCACTGGCTATAGAGCTCTTTAAAAAGAAAAATAAAGTTAGATTTTGTTCAACCCAACAAAAAC
>NZ_BADT01000097.1 GCF_000239855.1 Pseudoalteromonas sp. BSi20652
TTAAAACGACGGTTAAACTTTGCAACGCGGCCATCTGTAGCGGCTGTTTTTTGCTTGCCTGTATAAAATGGGTGCGAGTCACTTGATACGTCAATAGGTACGTATGGATATACATTACCGTCTATTTCTACTGTGCGGCTCGTTTTTATGGTTGAGCCAATAATAAAGTAAGAATCGGCAGCAGTATCGTGAAAAGCAACCACGTTGTAATCAGGATGAATATTTAGTTTCATAATACGCCTTAATTAATGTTATGTGATAATGTATCACTAAACTTATCGTATTTATTCTCTTATTGCAAATTATTTAAATGTTCCTCAAAAAGAGCGTAATTGCTGGCTATTTGTGCAAAAAAATCAAAAAATAAGCACTTGAATCAAAAATGCTGGCTATTGGCGTTTAGGCTGTTATAACTATATTTAAGAGTTAAAACGTTAACAAATACGGTTATAAAGTTATTACAGAGGTTATGTATGAGTGACGCAACACAACAACAAGAACAAATTGATCAAGGGGTCATGGAAACCTTAAGAGAGCGCGACCACAGTACCTTGGCGCAACAAGTAAATCCTTTAACCTGCAACCACAATGATATTGTAGAGTTATTAGCAAGGTATATGGCACTAAGCGACCAAGAGGATGATGAGCTGTTTGATGATTGGTTTGATAACCTAACTAAAGAGCAACATACTGTTTTAAAAGTATTTGAAGTTTACCGCGGACAGTATGAGCATCAAAATTAAAGTGTTTATTTTTGTATGTATGCAAAACCCAGTGGTTATTTAAATAAGTCAAAATAGCCACCACTACTTTTTGTATTAAAGAGTAACGACACGTAATTAATCACTAACCCTATCTACTTACACCATAATTTTTGGCTAGTTTAGTCTCGTCTTTATTAAGGTACAACTTGCTGATAGTTATAAGTATTTATTGCTATTTTTAGGTAATGTTCTAGTTTGAATAGGCAGACTGTTTATAGTTTAAATAAGTTTATCGGATTACATACTTGAAAATATTCGCTCCAATTTCGTAATTTATAAAACATTTAAAATTAATAGAGCTTGAATGACTAAACCTAAGATTCTAAATAACGAAGCTGAGCGATTACACGTGTTTAGAGCATTTAAAATTCTAGATACCTCACATGAAGAGCGCTTTGATCGTGTTACTCGTATTGCCAAGCGTATGTTTAATGTTTTTATTTCATTGTTACGTTGATTGAGTAATACCGCCAGTGGTTTAAATCTAAATAGGGCCTTGATGCGCCTGAGCTTCCTCGCGAAACCTCATTTTGTGGCCACACCATAAATCAAGACGAGTTATTAATAATCCCAGATACAGTCAGGGTAAAAGGTTTTTTGATAACCCCTTTGTTACAGGCGATCCTAAAGTACGCTTTTATGCAGGCTTTCCTTTAAAATTAAGGCAAGGAGTGACCATAGGCACTTTGTGCCTTGCTGATAGTAAACCTCGACACCTCAATGATGAAAAAAATTACTAAAGGGATTTATGCACGTTAGTCGAGCGAGAAATTCAATCAATTCAACTAGCCACAATTGATGAGTTAACAAGAATCTCTAACCGGTGTGGGTTTTTAAACCTTGCCGAGCATACGCTAAATGTATACGAGCGAAACAAAGTATCAATGTCGTTTATATTGTTTTATCTTAATAAATTTAAATAGATTAATAATATTTATGGACACCATGAAGGCGATTTTGTGTTGAATAAATTTGCACAAATCATGCTTAGTTCATTACGTGATTGTGAAGTAATAGGTCGACTTGGCGAAGATGAATTTGTTGCGATGTTAAGCGACTCAGACGAAACAAAAGCAGAGTTTGTTTTATAGAGGTTAGCAGATGAAATTGCGCATGCCAATAATACCTTAAATAAGCCTTATAAAATCGATTACAGCGCAGGGGTAACACACTTTAAACACGATACAGGTAAATCAGTTGAGGATATTATTCAAGATCCAGACGACACAATGTATCAGCAAAAAAAGCAGCAATCACTTTAGTGAACTATTTAGTTTAACTGCTGCTTGAACTTCACTTAACTTCCTCATGCTAGTACGAATCTTATAATAGGCAGTTATTCGCTATTGCAGTCATTTTTTGCCGCGGGTGATGCTAAAGACACATTTGGTTGCCAAACCCTGTTCCATATTTTATGAAGATTGTTTAAGTTTGGTCTTTGACTTATTTTTTCAAAGTTACCAATGCTCACTTCTGAATCATTTTTTTGACCCACTACAAAATTAAACACATAGTTGCACTCCATGCCCATACGTAAATCAGAAAGTACAATATTGCTTTGCTGTTGGCGCACCGAATAAAACCCTTTAGTAAACCACTGCAAGCGTTTTATAGCCCATTCATCGCTAATATTATTTAACAGTGAAGGCGTTGTTTGATAAGCCGTTAATGTAATATCGCTGGGTGCGTCAAATACTGATGCGTAACCTTCGTAGTATTGCCCGTCAGACATCACAACAATACGCCACAGCAAAGTGGTTAGTGGGGCAGGCGTACTAATATACGCATTTACTGGTATTTGCCTGTTGTTGAGGGCCGTTTTTACTTTGTCATCAATATTTACTTTTAAAATTAAAGCGCAAAATAAATATAGACTACTTAAAACTAAAGCCGCTGCATTTATACGATAAGCCGTTGCTGCTTTTATTTTGGGTATTAGCGTACATATTACGCCAATTAATAAAGGAAGCGTGTAAGCGGGATCAATAATAAACATACTAGAGACCGCAAAGGGGTACTCAGTAAAAGGCCAGAGTAGTTGTGTACCGTATACCGTTAGGCTGTCTAATAGGGCATGTGTAGATAAACTTAAAAATACTAGCCAAAACCAGCGCACTTTATAAATTTGCATTTCCGCGTGTACTTTTAATATTAGCCATACAATGAGCGGGCTAATTAATAAATGTATTAATAACGAATGGCTAAAGCCACGGTGATAAGTAAATGCTTCTACAGAGCCACCATATGGCAAAAATACATCTAAATCAGGAAGTGTGCCTAAAATAGCACCCCATAAAACGGCTTTTCGACCTATTTTATTGCCTAATACCGCATAACCTACAGCACTGCCTAATGCTACCTGCGTTAAAGAATCCATTTTAATTAATACCTTTAATTACGACTTTTATTATTTATACTTTTTGATTATTCAAAAGCGTCAAAAAATAATGTGAAATATTTGATAAGCACATCAATGCCCAAAATTTATAAACTAAGCCTGGGTTTTATAAAATCTAAAAATGCTGTAATGCGAGACGATACCGCACTGTTTTTATAATACACGGCTTGTACAACCTCTCGGTTATTAGGTGAGCTAACTGCACTGGGTAACACTTCAACTAATTTACCTGTTTTTAGGTCATTGCCAATCATAAAGTGAGAAAGTAGCGCAACGCCTTGGTTTGCAATACATAGTTGGCGCACTGTTTCGCCGCTGCTTGCGCTAAGCGAAAACGTAAATAAAGCGGGCCTTACTAACGGCCAAGTGTTTAATTTAGGGGAGTCACTAAAACCAATTATCTTGTGATTTTGTAAGTCATCTATTTGCGTAATTGTTGCGTTGTTTTTTATATATTCTGGGCTGGCTACAATACGTAACTGACTGCTGCCGAGTTTACGAGCATGTAAATTTGAGTCTTTTAAATCACCAATGCGTATGGCTAAATCGGTTTTATGTTCAAGTAAATCAATAATGCTGTCGTGTGAGGTTATATCAAGCGTTATGTGGGGGTATTGCTTGGCAAATTCGCCAATTAAAGGCGTAAGTTGGTGCAATACAAAAGGGCTTGCCGCATCTATTCGCAGCTTGCCACTTGGCGCGTGTTTTAAAAGCTTTATGGCTTCTTCACCAGTATAAAGCGTATTTAACCCTTCGCGCGCATATTTTATAAAAGTATGGCCTTCTTCGGTAAGCTCTAATCGGCGCGTTGTTCTGTTTAGTAAAGTGCATTGCAGAGTATTTTCAAGGCGTGATACAGCTCGCGACACTTTAGCCACCTGTTGATCGAGTAAATTAGCCGCTCCCGAAAAGCTTCCGCAATCTACTACCGTTATAAATGTTTCTAAATCTTCAGTTTTTGAATGAACAGCCATAAGTATACCAACACCATCTTTGCATTATTAACAAAAGTATTTTGTCACTAATGCTATTTTTTGCAAATGATATTTTAGCCAAACTACATTCTTCAAATATTAATGAGGATATAACTATGCCATTGGCTTTGTGGGCGCTTACCTTAAGCGCATTTGCAATAGGAACAACTGAGTTTGTAATAGTGGGATTAGTACCCACCATTGCAAACGACTTAGGCGTAAGCCTACCTTCAGCAGGTTTGCTTGTAAGTTTATATGCGGTTGGCGTTGCCATTGGTGCGCCGGTGCTAACAGCTTTAACGGGTCGTTGGAATCGTAGAGTGGTACTAATAAGCTTAATGGGCTTATTTGTTTTAGGTAACTTACTTGCTTGGCAAGCGCCAAGTTACGAAACATTAATACTTGCGCGCATTTTAACGGGGCTTGCCCATGGTGTGTTTTTTTCAATCGGATCGATGATTGCCACAAGTCTAGTAAGCAAAGACAAAGAAGCCAGTGCAATTGCCATTATGTTTACCGGGCTTACTGTAGCACTAGTAACTGGTGTGCCACTAGGTACATGGATTGGACAACACTTTGGTTGGCGTGCAACGTTTTTAGTTGTGTCGGTATTAGGTTTAATTGCATTAATCGGCAGCTCTATTTTAGTGCCAAAAAACTTAAAACAATCAATACCAGCGACGTTTAAAGAGCAACTACAAGTAATCGTAAAACCGCGTTTATTACTCGTATATTTAATGACGATATTGGGTTACGGCGGCACGTTTACAGCGTTTACTTATTTAGCACCTATTTTAGAGCAACAAACAGGTTTTGCGCCTTCGGCTATTGCTTTAATAATGCTTGTTTACGGTGTATCGGTAGCGATAGGTAATATTTGGGGTGGAAAGTTGGCCGATAAACGCGGCCCAATTAGCGCACTGAGCATTATATTCAGCGCTTTGAGTATTATTTTACTGATATTTACTTTTACGATGGAATCAAAAATTGCTGCCGTACTTACTATTTTAGTCTGGGGCGCATTTGCTTTTGGTAATGTGCCAGGCTTGCAACTTTATGTAGTAAAGCAAGCACAAAAGCACACGCCAAATGCGGTAGATGTTGCATCAGGTTTAAACATAGCCGCATTTAATATTGGTATTGCACTTGGCTCAATTATTGGTGGTAGCGTAGTAGAGAACATGACCCTGCAAGATACAGCATGGATAGGCGCCGTTATCTCTGTTTTAGCACTTGGTGTTACACGCTACAGCGGTATGCTTGATAAACGTGAAATTCAGCAAGCATAAAGCCTTAGCAGGGTCTGTTGACCCTTTTAGGATTAAATTTGTTCAATCTAGGGAGGATTTAATCACGGAGCGAGGTTTGTAACCTAGTGGGCTCGGTAACTGCTCCTGCGTTACCCTAATGACTTACATCCATGTAAGAATAAGTAAAAATCGAGGGACAAAGAGTAAATCCACCCTAGGAAGAACCTACAGGCAGCGCGTATTTGGCATTTATGCTGCGTTATCGCCTATTAATGTGGAACAACCACACTGCATAGGCTCTGCCTTGCCTAAATACCAAATACACTGCTGCAAATGTAATCTCTAAAGATTAACAGACCCTAACCTTGAAACTAAAATTAATGACCTCATACCTGTTATGAGGTCATAGATTTTTAAGTGACAGTCGTAATAAGAAGTAAAAGGTGTATTTCGTAAAACTTCAGTGAAGTTTGTATTTCAAAACCGATTATTTTATAAGGATAAACCATGACAAAACGTGTAATAGAAATGCCAGAACTCGGTATGGGAACATTCCGCTTAGAGGGCGACACGGCCTATAACTCAGTAAAAATGGCGCTCGAAGTTGGGTTTCGCCATATTGATACTGCACAAATTTATGGCAACGAAGAGCAAGTCGGTCAAGCCTTAAAAGATAGTAATATTCCGCGCAGTGAAATATTCTTAACCACCAAAGTGTGGAATAACAAATTAAATAAAAGCGACTTTATCCCAAGCGTTAAAAAGTCACTTGAAAAGCTACAAGTTGATTCGGTCGACTTACTGCTAATTCATTGGCCATCGCCTGCTAACGACGAGCCAATGAGTGAATACCTCACTGAATTACTAAAAGCGAAGCAGCTTGGTTTAACTAAGCACATTGGTGTATCAAACTTCACCATTGCAAACTTAAATGAAGCAATGCAAACGCTTGACTCGCGTGAAATATTTACCAATCAGGTTGAGGTTCACCCATATTTAACTAATACTAAATTACGCGCATTTTGTGCTCAGCACGATATACATGTAACTGCGTATATGCCATTTGTAGTAGGTAAAGTACTTAAAGATCAAACTATTATCGACATTGCTAAAAAGCACGATGCAAGCCCAGCACAAGTTGTTTTAGCATGGGTTAACGCAAGCGGCATGACGACAATTCCATCATCAACTAAGCGCAAAAACTTAGAAGATAACTTTAACGACCACGTTAAATTAGATGATGAAGACATAGTCCGCATTGATGGCCTAGATTGTGGCGACCGCCAAGCAACACCAGAATTTGCGCCGCAGTGGGATCAGTAAACTTACCTCAAACGCAAAGTTTAACTAAATATTTTAAGGTGTAGATTACCTACACCTTAACTTTTAAAAGGAACACACATGTTAACGGTTATAGCGGCGCTGTCGTGCAAAAATATTGATGCAGGTGTAATGCTTACAGCACTTGAAAACTTACAAAAATCATCGCGCCAAGAAGTAGGGTGCTTACGTTATGAATTATCGGTAAAAAATGATGATGAGCATACAGACTATGTTGTTAGCGAACAGTGGGCGTCTGACGAGCACTTTGAAGCGCATAAAAACGAGCCACACTTTAAAGCTTTTGGTACGCAAGTTACTGGGCTTTTAACCAATAGTAGTATTGATGTATATAAATCAATTGGTTAAGTGGTTTTATAGTGCTTGTTATTGTATGTATTAAAATACTTAGCTAAATTACATATAACCAAGTAGATACTTAAATAGGTGCTGTTAACTTACATCACCTTTTATTCTTACACTCCAACCTGCCTAAATACTCAACTTCTCCAATATATCAATTAGACTTAATAGGACTCTTTTTGTTAATTCGTAGTGCGTCGAAATCAAAAGAGGTTCATAACTTTATTAAAAGTCGTTTTGGTATCATAACCCACTCTAATAAATAGCCTATTTAATTTATTGTTTACATTAAAGTTCTCTGGTGTAAATATAGAAACACTAAAAGGCACTGTTAAGTGCATTTGCGCATGGAAAGTATAGCGAATGATGTAACATCAATCACTAGCTGAAAAATCACAGCCAATAAAGCCTTAATAGCTTTAAGCTGTATCAATTTATATGGAAATAATAATGAAAAAATTAATCGCAATAGTAGCGTTGTTAGGCTTTGTTTCATTTGCACAAGCTAATGATAGTTTTGTAGTGAATGCTAAATTTTATGATAATAAAAACTTAATTGGCTCACCTGTTTTAGTAGTAAATTCAAATGAAGAAGCGTCAGTTTCAGTTGATAAATCGTATAGTTTTGCTCTTACAGTAACGCCAATTGATGATTCTACTGTTAGTTTAGCAACTGACCTAAAACTAGGTGGAAAACACATGGCTCCCTCCTTAGTTGTTGAACTAGGCAAAGAAGCAAGTATCAATATTGATGGTAAAGAGCTTTCAGTTTTAGTAAGCAAATCAAGCAGCTAATAAGTTAAAAATTAGGAATATAATTAATGAGAAACTCAAGAAATGAAATAGTAAAATATGGAGTCTCTTTTGGTACAGCCCTAGCAATTGCTATTTCATGGAGTGCTAATGAGTCTGTGTTATGGGCAATTTTGCATGGTTTTTTATCTTGGTTTTATGTTATTTGGCATGTAATCACGCGATAAGTGTTTTCGCGTGTGCACTGATTGATTATGTAGATTGCGGTCAATGTTAATAGTCGAGTAATTACCATTTAAAACGATTAAGTTAAAAATATAAAAGGAATAATTAATAATGAAAGGTGCGGGTGGAAGCTCTGGTGGTATTGGGCATTTTTTTATTGGTTTGATTATGATGTGCGGTGGCTTTTATATGCTGCTAAACGCAATTTCGGTGACCTCTAATTTTGGACTAAGTTCTCGCATTTATAGTGTTAATGCTTTAGGTGGCTTTGGCGTTACAGGCGGCATGGTTATGATCCCGTTTATTTTTGGTGTGGGTCTGATTTTTTATAATTCTAAAAACATTTTAGGCTGGATACTATCTCTTGGCTCGTTAACCGCACTAATATTTGGCGTTATATCGAGTGTGCGATTTAGTATGCGAACTATGACGTCGTTTGATTTGATTGTTATTATAATTTTAGCGTTTGGTGGCTTAGGGCTGTTTTTACGTTCGCTTAAATCTATTGATACTTGAATAATTCCCACGCTTTGTTTTAAATACAATTTTAATTATAGGCATTTAACATGATGTTCTAATGCCTAAGCTAATACATTAATAATATAACCCTTCCTATTTACTGCTTAACCAGTAACGTATTTTAAAGAGATTTATGTGAACAACTCAATACAACTAAAACTAATTGCTACTCACTTATTAGCACAAAGAGAAGAAAACCCAGCGCGTTCAAACTTTCCTAAAGAGTTAGTACTAGACTCGACTGACGATGCAATAGAAGTACAAAAGTTGATGATTTATTTAAATGATCAAACTGTATATGGCTGGAAGTGTATGCTGCCTTTAGATAATGGCTCAATTATATTAGCGCCTCTTTTACATGCACCTATAAAACAAGCTGAAAATTGCCCACTGTATACAACAAACAATAAAGCGCTTATTGAACCAGAAATTGCATTTATTTTACAAAGCGATTTACCAAGCAATAAAACCTATACAAATGAAGACGTGGATACTGCATTTGCCAGCGCCCATTTAGCACTTGAGCTTATTCAAAAAAGGTTTGATGAAGACACTCCAAGCACTCACATTGAAAAGCTGGCCGATGGCCTATCTAATCAAGGCGTGTATTTAGGCCCGCAAATAGATAAAGCCAAAGCGTATAACGCAAGTACTGTAAATATCAACGTTAAGCAAACTGAGCTGGAGTTAAACTTGGCAGGTGTGCACCCTGCAGAGCTTGCGCAGCTTCCACTTTATTGGGCGGTTAATTACTTATCAGCAAAGGGAATTAATTTAAAAGCAGGGCAAGTGTTTATAACTGGTTCTTACTGTGGTGTTGTTGAGCTTAATACTAATGAGCAAACATGTATTACATATAAAGATTTAAATACATTTGATGTGACATTTTTATCCCATTAAGCGTAATACTCATTTTAACGGTCATAATAAAACAACCCACTAATTCGTGGGTTGTTTTATTAGGCTAAATTTTAATTATTTTATTTTAGAGAGTAATGCAGGATTTATTACGAGATTTCGTACGCCGTGGGCATGATCTTCATTAAAGGTGTTACTTTCACACCATTTACCAACACTGTTTATATCAACCTTTGCTACTTTTGGTTTAACTGACCATGTTACTTGAAAAGGAGAGCCTGCCTCGTTGTAACTAGGACCAGTAGTTGAACCGCTATAAACAACCGATTTACCCGTATTTGTAGGTGTAGCAATAGCTTGATAGTAACCATTAACAGATGACACGGAGCTTATTTGAGCAAAATCAAGTGCGTTAGCATCGTTTACTAATACATATACTTGAGCTTCAACACGTAGTTGCGGATTTTTGATCGAATCACTTAAACAGCTACCCAGGGTAGGGTCTGGCTTTACAGTTGCTGACGTATGAACGTTATGAACCTCAATGGTATCGCCAACCAAAAGCGCGCCGTTATCGCTTGGACAAATTTCAATTTTTGCTGGTTTACTTTCACTTTTAGTTAAAGAGCCTGAATATAGGTAGCCACTTTTAAAACCTTTTCCATTACCATTTCCGGCATATTTACTAAACTCACCACCGGCATGTTCAGCATTTTTATGAAAGTGTATATTACATAAGTTCATATTTGATGAAGTTGGGGCATGAGAGAAAACTACGGTGTTTTCGCCTTTATAATTATCAATATTGCGTGGAGATTGTGGGCCAAAGCCTTTATTCGCAGTGTTTTTAGCAAGTGCTGCACGCTGCTTTTTTATTATGTCGTCATTTGCTATTTCGTGGTTAGCTTTAGCTAGCGTATTAAAAGACAGGATAGTGATTACAGCAGAAATTACACTTATTTTTGTTTTGATTGTCATTGAGTCAGTGCCTTTAAATCATCTTTTACGTAACAATTAAGTTAACAGATCTTGTTTTTCGTAAAATAATCCTAAAATGATAAATAATCAAACTAATGCAAAACTATTTAATAGATAAATCGTATTTTAAAATAAGCGCATCTATGTAACGTGTGCGTAATGTGTGTTGTTTTTCATGATCGGCGCCATGCCCTAATGCTTTGTTTAAAAGCTTCATGGCGGGGTGCAGTAGCGCTCTTTCTTCTTGGTTTAAACTCGCTTTACTGCGCAGTTCTGTAATATCGTCAACTAATAGCCGGCCAATATCTACCGAAACTATTTCGTCTATTAATCCATTTTGAGTAAGTACGCCGTACTTACTGCATAAAAACTGTTGCCAAACTTGCTGTAAGTGCTCGTCTACTTCGCAGCCAAATAGCTCTTCGCTAAAAGTAAATCCTTGCTGAGCGAGTTTAGTTAGGCTTGCAGTATATTGCTGTGCAAAATAATTAAAAGCATGACTTGATGATTCTATTTTTTGTTTTAAAAGACCTTGCCCCCAATTAACACAGCCGCGCGGGTAATAGTCGTCATACTCTTCGCATTCATACAAACCTGAATATGAGCTGCAGCTAAGTTGACTTTTAATACAGTAGCTTGGTTTTGGGAATACACTTCGCTCTTGCCAAGCTAAAAGTATATCTGCATCTATGTTTAATGCTTGGCACAGTTCATCGGTGTTATAAAAATGAGTTGCTAAGTAGTCAGATAAACGCATAAAGCCTCTGGTATTGTTAAAGAATACTGTTTATATATACAGCTTTTCATTTTGTATCACCAAACTTAATAACACAAGAGATTTTATAATTAAATGTGGGGTTACACCTCCAAAAGTACCGGCAATTATGTTACAAATAGCGCAAGTTTTATAAATAATGATTTTTTATGCGCACCCTAGACCAAATTAAACAAGCAAGCCTTATTACAGCTATTAAAACGCCATACTTAGCAAACGGTGAAATTGATCTCGCAAAGTACGATGAACTCGTTGAAATACAAATTGCAGCAGGCGTTGACGGCATTGTAGTCGGTGGCACAACAGGCGAAGGCCAGTTAATGAACTGGGAAGAGCATTTAATGCTTATAGCGCACAGTGCAAACAAGTATGGTGACAAACTGGTTATTGTGGGTAATACCGGTAGTAACAACACCCGTGAAGCGATTAAAGCAACTAAATATGGCTTTGCCAGCGGTATGGATGCAGCACTGCAAATTAATCCATACTACGGACGTACGTCTATTGCGGGTGTTAAAGAGCACCTTAAGCGCGTGTTAGATATTGGTCCAGCCTTTATTTACAATGTAGCAGGGCGAACAGGTCAAGACCTAACACCTGATATTATTGAGCCACTCGCTAAGCATGAATATTTTATTGGTGTAAAAGAGTGTGGCGGCAATGAACGCATAGCCCATTATGAGCAACAAGGTATTGCTTGTTGGTCGGGTAACGATGACGAAGCGCACGATGCACGCCATGTACACAAAGCTCATGGTGTTATATCCGTTACCTCTAATCTTATTCCTGGCTTGTTCCGCCAATTAATGGATACTAAAAATGATGAGTTAAATACATCATTACAACCATTAATGAGCTGGTTGTTCTGTGAGCCAAACCCAATAGCAATCAATACTGCATTGATGATGACAGGTGCAGTAAACCCCGTGTTTAGATTACCGTATTTACCGCTTAATGATGAGCAACAAGCTCAAGGCCAAGTATTAATTAATGCGCTAAATAATGACGATGTTGTAGGCAGTACAGCAAAGTCTATAAGTGTTGATGAAGTATTAATTCTTTCTTAATTAGTCGAATCAACACTAACTGTTGACTCGTTTTTGCTGTATAATTTGCGACCCTTGATAATGTGGCCGTAGGTTATACAGCATGAATTTTAAATCTTTTAGTTTCGCTCCTGAAATCATCCAGGCGTTGGACGAACTTAACTATCACACTCTTACGCCCATTCAGCGCGCAGCAATCCCTGCTGTTCGTAAAGGTAAAGACGTTTTAGCCAGTGCACAAACTGGTACCGGCAAAACTGCCGCGTTTGCTTTACCTATCATCCAAAAATTGGTTGAGTCTAAACTCAGCACAACGAATGCACCTCATGCATTAGTACTTGCACCAACGCGTGAACTTGCAGAACAAATTGCAAATAACTTTAGAGATTTTGCAAAGCATACATCACTTAAAGTAGTGAGTTTATTTGGTGGTGTTAGCACTGCCGGCCAAGCAAATGCTTTAAAAGAAGGTGTTGACATTGTTGTTGCAACACCAGGTCGTTTATTTGATCATATTCGTTTAGGTAACTTAAGCCTTGCAAGTGTTAAGCACCTTGTTCTTGATGAAGCTGACCGCATGCTTGATATGGGCTTTATTGAAGATATGCAAAACGTGATTAAAAGCTGTGCCGAAGAGCGCCAGATTTTACTTTTCTCTGCTACATTCCCTGCAGCAATTAAACAATTTGCATCTAAGGTATTAAAACAAGCAGAAATAGTACGTGTTGATCAAACTAACAGTACAGCAAGCACGGTTGAGCATGTTGTTTACCCTGTTGAAGAGCGTCGTAAGCAAGAGCTACTTTCTGAATTGATTGGTAAGAAAAACTGGCAACAAGTGCTTGTATTCGTAAACATGAAAGAAACGGCTGACGAGCTTGTTAAAGAGCTTAACCTTGATGGTATTCCTGCAGGTGTGTGCCACGGGGATAAATCTCAAGGTAACCGTCGTCGTGCTTTACGTGAGTTTAAAGAAGGTAAAGTACGTGTATTAGTAGCTACAGAAGTGGCTGCTCGCGGTATTGATATTGATGGCTTACCTCGTGTAATTAATATTGATTTACCATGGCTTGCAGAAGATTACGTTCACCGTATTGGCCGTACAGGTCGTGCTGGTAGACAAGGCCAAGCAATCTCATTTGTTAGCCGCGAAGAAGAAAACACTTTGTTTGAAATCGAAACGTTAATCGGCCAAAAAATTAAACGTGTATATCTAGAAGGTTACGAAGTAAGTAACCGTGAAGTACTAATTGATAAAATTGGTAAAAAACCAGCGCATTTACGCCGTACACGTTCTAACAAGTTATCTGGACAAGCAACGGGTGAGGCGCGTGCGGTAAATCGTTCACGTATTTCAAGCGTTCGTAAAAGCTTAAAAGGCGAAAAACTATCACTTAAAAAGTCATAGTTAACGCCTACACGCTTACAAAAAACCTGAGTTTACTCAGGTTTTTTTGTGTCTAATAAAAACGCATCATCAATAATTTGTGCGTATACATAAGCCGCTTGCTCGTCCTCTTTATTTGCTATTATGGACAAACCAACGGGTAAACCACTTACTTTACCTACCGGTAAGGTTATGTGCGTTGTGCCTGCAATAGCGGATAGCGAACTACTACTGCCATTAAAATTATCACCATTAACTAAGTCTGTTTTCCAAGCGGGTGATACTGTAGGCGCTATAACAATATCAAGCTTGTTGTTTTTATATACATTAACAATGGCTGTCGTTGCTAAAGTACGATAGCGCTCTTTAGTCTCCTGGTATTTTTGTTTATTAGTTAAATCAATAGCCTGAGATTGAACAAGGATATCTTGCTCAAAGTGGGGCATTTCTGTATTTTTATTTTGAATATTAAAATCAATAAGTGCTTTTAGGCTTTTAACAGCCACTTGTTTAGGAGTGCTTGCGAGGTAATGATTAATTTCGGCTTTGAAGTCGTAAAGTAAAATATAGTATTCATCAACAAATAGCGTATCTAAGTTATCAGTAATATCGACATTAATAACAGTGTGGCCAGCCTTTTTTAATGCTTGTAACTGCTTGGCATAAAGGCGCTGAGTTTCAATTGTAAATTTGTCGCTAGGCAGTGCACCAATAACAAGTGGCGATTTTGGTTTTATATTACCTGTTTTTAATTCAAACCCTGCAGTTGTTGCATCAAGCGAGTCCTCTTCTTGCAAAACAGATAAAACCAGTAGCGCATCTTTAAGTGAATGCGCCATCGGCCCCACCGAATCTTGGCTACTTGAAAGAGGCACAACACCTGAGCGTGATACTTGGCCCATACTCGGTTTTATGGCATAAACCCCATTTACTGAGGCAGGGCAGGTAATTGAACCATCTGTTTCTGTACCTAATGCGATGGGTGCAAAATTAAGTGCGACTGCCACAGCAGAGCCCGCACTAGAACCACATGGGTTACGTGTTACATCGTGTGCATTATGCGTTTGCCCGCCCACGGCACTCCAGCCTGAAGATGAGTAGGATGAACGAAAATTTGCCCATTCACTCAAATTCGCTTTACCTAAAATTATAGCGCCTGCATTACGCAATTGTTTAACAACAAATGCATCTTTATTGGTAATGTTATTTTTAAGTGCTAAAGAGCCAGCCGTTGTGGGAAGTGTGCCTTTAGTTTCTATATTATCTTTAAGGAGTACAGGTATTCCATGTAATGGTCCTGCCCACGACCCTTTAGCAGCAAGTTCATCTAACGTTTTAGCTTGAGCAATTGCGGTAGGCTCAATACTAATAACGGCATTGTATTGTGGGTTAAGTTTATTAATTCGGTCTATATAACTTTGGGTGAGTTGTTGTGCATTAATAGAATTATTTTTATATGAACTGTGAATTTCATCAATGGTTTTTAGTTCTTGCGCTTTAGCGTTAAAAATTGCTAAGACACTAAGCAGTGAAAGGGTAAATGTTTTGATCATTATTGAGGTGCTTGAGTAGTTTTTATTTTCTGTACATTTAGCACAAAAAAACCTCACAAAGTGAGGTTTTTCGATAAACAACTTAAAAAAGAGGTTTAAGCGTGTTCTAACATAGAAAGTGCAACTGCTTCTGCTGCTTTAATACCATCAATACCCGCTGATAAAATACCGCCAGCGTAACCTGCGCCTTCACCTGCAGGGTACAACCCTTTAGTGTTAATACTTTGGAATGTTTTATCACGCTTAATACTAATAGGCGACGAAGTACGTGTTTCAACGCCGGTTAATAAACCGTCATTAGTTGAAAAACCACGAATTTGTTTATTAAACGCAGGTATTGCTTCACGAAGTGCATCAATAGCAAATTGTGGTAATACTTTACTTAAATCAGTTAACTTGATGCCAGGGGTGTAAGAGGGTTGTACTTCTCCTAAATCTGCAGATGATTTACCTTTTAAGAAATCCCCAATTAACTGTGCGGGTGCATCGTAGTTGCTACCACCAAGCTCATACGCTTGCTCTTCAAGCTTGCGTTGTAAATCTATTCCAGCAAGTGGATTACCTGGGAAATCTTGCTCTGGTGATATGCCTACCACAATAGCGCTGTTAGCGTTGCGCTCACTTCGTGAATACTGGCTCATACCATTGGTTACAACACGGCCTTTTTCAGAGGCTGCCGCGACTACTGTGCCACCTGGGCACATGCAAAAGCTGTAAACTGTGCGGCCATTGCCGCAATGATGAACCAGCTTATAATCGGCAGAGCCTAAAATTGGGTTTCCTGCATTTGTGCCAAAACGACATTCATCAATCATTGATTGCTTATGTTCGATTCTAAAACCAACTGAAAATGGCTTTGCCTCAACATAAATGCCTTTTTTATGGATCATGTCAAACGTGTCGCGTGCACTGTGTCCAACGGCTAATACAACATGGCGAGTGTTTAGTTGCTCGCCATTTGAAAGCGTTAAACCTGTTACTTGTCCATCATCTAAATGAATATCGTCAACACGTGTGCTAAAGCGAATTTCACCGCCGAGTTCAATAATACGCGCGCGCATTTTTTCAATCATAGTGACAAGTTTAAACGTACCAATATGTGGTTTACTTACGTATAAAATTTCATCGGGCGCGCCTGCTTCTACAAATTCAGTTATTACTTTGCGGCCATAATGTTTTGGATCTTTTACTTGGCTATATAACTTACCATCTGAGAATGTACCTGCGCCACCTTCACCAAATTGTACATTTGATTCTGTATTAAGTGTTCGTTTACGCCAAAAGCCAAATGTGTCTTTTGTACGTTCACGTACTTCTTTACCGCGCTCTAATATAATGGGATTAAAACCCATTTGAGCAAGTAATAAACCTGCAAATAAACCACAAGGGCCAAAACCAATAACCACAGGGCGTTCTGTTATATTTTCGCTGGCGTGGGCTACAAATTTATAATTTGTATCGGGCGTTACTTTTACATGTTGGTCTTTTTCAAATGCGGCGAGTAGCTCAGCTTCGTTATCAACTTCTATATCGAGTGTATAAATAAGTAAAATGGCTGTTTTTTACGGGCATCATAACCACGTTTAAACACATTAAAACTGTGCAATTGTTCTGCTTGGATTTTTAGTTTATTTACAATTGCTTG
>NZ_BADT01000096.1 GCF_000239855.1 Pseudoalteromonas sp. BSi20652
AAAGGCCGAGTAAATTAATTTTACTCGGCCTTTTTGCTCAGCTATTAAAGTTAGCTATTTAGTTAAAGCGCTTTTATAACGACTCTACGCCCATGTTGTATAACGTAAAACCAAATATATCAGCGTACTGCTCAATTGTTTTACTCGTTGGTGTACCTGCACCATGCCCCGCATTGGTTTCTATGCGAATAAGCGTTGGATTATTACCCGTTTGCTTTGCTTGAAGCTCAGCGGCAAACTTAAACGAATGCGAAGGGACAACGCGGTCATCATGATCGCCGGTTGTAATCATAGTGGCTGGATACTCAACACCTGCTTTTACATTATGAAGTGGTGAATAACCTTTAATGTATTCAAACATTTCTTTGCTTTGCTCGCTCGTACCGTAGTCGTATGCCCAACCCGCGCCCGCAGTAAAGGTATGGTAGCGCAACATATCAAGCACACCTACAGCAGGTAAAGCCACCTGAAATAAGTCAGGACGCTGCGTCATCACTGCGCCAACTAACAAACCACCGTTAGATCCACCGCGAAGTGCTAAACGCTTTTTAGACGTGTACTTTTTATCTTTTAAATACTCAGCTGCGGCAATAAAGTCGTCAAACACATTTTGCTTTTGCAATTTAGTACCTGCATTATGCCAATCTTTACCGTACTCACCACCCCCGCGAATATTAGCAACGGCGTACACACCACCTTGCTCAAGCCATACTGCATTAACGGGGCTAAAGCTTGGCGTTAAACTAATATTAAAACCACCGTAACCGTATAAAATAGTAGGGTTTGAACCATCAAGCTTAATGCCTGTTTTATAGGTAATTACCATCGGTATTTTAGTACCGTCTTTTGATGTGTAAAACACCTGCTCAGACGTGTAATCATCACTATTAAAATCAATAGCCGACTTACGATAAACACCCGATTCACCCGTAGTTACATCAAACGTATAAGTAGTACCTGGTGTTTTGTAGTTTGTGAATGAATAATAAAGCGTTGTTTGATCTTTTTTACCGCCAAAACCACGTGCAGTACCCACGCCTGGTAATGTAATTTCGCGAATTAGCTCGCCTTTTTTGTTGTACTGTTTTACCTGTGAAATTGCATCAACCATGTAGTTGGCAAAAAAGGTATCGCCACCTTTTGTAAGATTTAGTACGTTTTTGGTTTCAGGAATTAAATCAACCCAATTTTCAGGGCTTGGGTTACTTGCATCAACCGTCACTACTTTTTTGTTTGGTGCATTAAGATTAGTAACTAAAAACAGTTTGCTGCCTTCGTTATCAATCACTGATGTATCTGAATCAGTATTTCCGACAACCGTTACAAACTCACTGTTTTGCTTTGTTAAATCTTTTATAAACAGTTTATTGCCTGACGTAGACGTACTAGCTGAAATAAGTAAGTAACGGCCGTCATGAGTTACATCAGCGCCTACATAGCGATGTTTTTGCTCATCAGTTTCACCAAATACAACACTATCAGCAGACTGATCAGTACCTAGCTTATGGTAATACGCTTTATGCTGATCTGTTTTAGCCGAAAGCTCACTGCCTTTAGGCTTTTCGTAACTTGAATAATAAAAACCTTCGTTGCCTAACCAATCAATGCCACTAAATTTAACGTCAACTAGCGCTTCTTCAACTTGCTCTTTAGTATGTGCATCAATAACTATAATTTTACGCCAATCGCTGCCGCCTTCAGATATTTGATACGCGAGTAATGACCCATCTTTTGAAAACGATAAACCCGACATAGACGTCGTTCCATCGTCACTAAACTTGTTTGGATCTAAAAATACTTCAACGTCGCCGCCATCTTTACTGCGGTACAAAACATATTGATTTTGCAGGCCATCGTTTTTATAAAAATAGGTGTAATCGCCTTCAGTAAAAGGGGCGCCTATTTTTTCGTAGTTCATTAGTTTTTCAAGGCGCTGCTTTAACTTATCGCGATAAGGGATTTGTTCTAAATAAGAAAACGTTAAATTGTTTTGCGTTTTAACCCAATCGGCAGTTTCGCTGCTCATGTCATCTTCAAGCCAACGATATGGGTCGCTAACGGCTTCTTCAAAGTAGGTGTCTACTACATCGCCTTTTTTTGTTTCTGGGTATATCACTGCGTTAACTTGCTTCATTGGTGCTTTTACTTCTTCTTGAGTTACCGTATTAGTTGGCTCTGAACAGCCGCTAAGCGCTACAATCACAGCACATGCTAGAGTGTGTTTAAACATCCTGAGTTCCATTCTTATTTATTAATAGTCCCCCTAAGTTATTAACTTTTAGCCCTTTTGTCTATTTAGATGCGTTAAGCGCCATTTATCGCTGTAAACAAATGTAAACTTACGCTTTAATAGCACGACCCTCATTAAAATAAAAACAATAAAAGAGCACACTATGCAAAGTACAAACCCCACGTTTAAAAGCTTTAAAGCCTTCTACCCTTATTATTTAAAAGAGCACCGCAACGTGATTTGCCGCCGCTTACATTTTATAGGAAGCACCCTCGTTCTTGCTGTAATCGCAATAGCATTATTAAAACAACACTACAATTTATTATGGCTATTACCTGTTATTGGATATGGGTTTGCGTGGGTCGGGCATTTCTTTTTTGAAAAAAACCGCCCAGCTACTTTTAAACACCCTTTTTACAGTTTGTGGGGAGATTGGGTCATGTTTAAAGATATGCTTGTTGGAAAAATTAAATTTTAACACTATTTTTAGTACTCTTTTTTATACCAATTACTTATAAAAACAAAATTGCTTCATTCTTTAAAGTATAGGTTCTAATAAGTAGTACATAATTAATAATACACCCATTAAATGTTAATTTAGTTAACATTTAATGGGTGGTTTTGTATTTTATATTTTTAAAAATATTTACAGCTCAACAGTTGTTTATTGCCAACCCAATAAAAACGGCTTCCTACTCATAATCAATTAAACCTAGCCACCTCATCTTACCAGTTAATTAAACGTTAAATTTAATTTTAAATATAATTCATTATTCATCAATTACTTAGCAATTACCTTAGCTATATAACTAAAACAATGGTCATTATAAAAAATAAACCAAATAGTAA
>NZ_BADT01000095.1 GCF_000239855.1 Pseudoalteromonas sp. BSi20652
TTTTCAGCCGGTGCCGATTTAGCCTGGATGAAATCGATGGCGGATAACAACTACGCCGATAACCTAGCTGATTCGATGCAATTGGCTAAATTAATGCAGGTGCTGGCAAACTCGCCCCACCCTACAATTTGTGCTGTGCAAGGTGCTGCTTTTGGTGGTGCACTGGGCTTAATTGCCTGTTGCGACATAGCCCTTAGTAAAGACGATGCGCAATTTTGTTTAAGCGAAGTAAAGCTGGGTCTTATTCCTGCGGTTATTAGCCCGTATGTCATTAAAGCGATTGGTGAGCGCGCTGCTCGCAGGTACTTTTTAACGGCTGAAGTGTTTGATGCCCATACTGCAAAACAACTTGGTTTAATTCATCAAGTAACCGGTAATTTAGACTGCGCGGTCGATAATATGCTGCAAACACTGATTGATAACGGACCTGTTGCAGTAAAAGCCGCAAAAGCATTAATTAACGATGTAGCAAATAAAGAAATTACCGATGAACTCATTGAGCTTACCGCAGAGCGTATTGCAAAAATTCGCGTATCTGAAGAAGGCCAAGAAGGGCTAACTGCTTTTTTTGATAAACGCCCACCCGCTTGGCAACTGTAGGATTGATTATGAACACACAACGATTACAAAAAATGCTGATTGCCAATCGTGGAGAAATTGCGTGCCGAGTAATGCGCACCGCAAAACAAATGGGCTTAACCACAGTCGCGGTTTATTCTGATGCAGACAAACATGCCCGGCACGTAAAAATGGCTGACGAGGCTTACCATATTGGTGCCGCACCAAGTAAAGACTCGTATTTAGTAGCAGACAAAATTTTACAAGTTGCCAAAGACTGCGGCGCTGATTGTATTCACCCGGGGTATGGTTTTTTATCTGAGAACAGCGAATTTGCTAAAGCCTGCGAAGCTAATAACATTGCTTTTATAGGGCCACCAGCAAGTAGCATTGAAGCAATGGGGTCTAAAACCCGCGCTAAAGAAATAATGGCAGCTGCTAATGTGCCATTAGTACCTGGTTATTATGGTGATAAACAAGACCCTGCTTTTTTACAAAGTGAAGCTGAAAAAATTGGCTACCCTGTACTAATTAAAGCCGCCTTTGGTGGCGGTGGTAAAGGTATGCGCGTTGTACAAAAAGCAAAAGACTTTATGAGCGCACTACAAGGTGCGCAACGTGAAGCGATTGCCGGTTTTGGTAACGACTTAGTGTTATTAGAGCGCTATGTAAACCAGCCTCGCCATGTTGAAGTGCAAGTATTTGCAGATAACCATGGCAACTGTGTCTATTTAGGCGATCGTGATTGTTCTTTGCAACGTCGTCACCAAAAAGTAATTGAAGAAGCCCCTGCTCCGGGTTTATCTGACGAACTACGCAAAGAAATGGGCGAAGCGGCTGTGCGTTGTGCATTGGCTATAAATTATAGAGGCGCAGGTACGGTTGAGTTTTTACTGTGTGGCGATGAATTTTTCTTTATGGAAATGAATACGCGCCTTCAAGTAGAACACCCTGTGACCGAAATGGTAACCGGTGTAGATTTAGTCAATTGGCAAATTAATATTGCAGGTGGGCAAACATTGCCACTGACACAAAGTGATATTCAATTGCAGGGTCATAGCTTTGAAGCGCGAATATACGCAGAAGATCCAGCCAACGACTTTATCCCGTGTTCGGGCACTATTGAAGCACTACACACACCGCTTAACAGTGAATTTGTACGCATTGATACAGGCATTGCACAAGGCGACGAAATCAGCCCGTATTACGACCCGATGATTGCAAAACTTATTGTGCACGACGGCAATCGCGAACAAGCACTGAGCCGTTTACAACACGCTCTTGAGCAATTTCATTTAGCGGGTTTTAGCACTAACATTGGCTTTTTACATAATTTAGCAAGCCACCCTAAGTTTAAACAAGGTGCGCCAAGTACGCACTTTATTGCAGAGCAAGGCGACTCGTTAGTTACTGTTGATGAATCGTTATTGCAAGCAAGTCAGCTTATTGGTGCGTTTGCCTATTTAGAATCGTTAACTAGCACACAAAGTGCGCCAAACAGTGCAAGCCCGTGGCAACAACTAACTGGTTTTACACTCAATGCACCGCAAGCAATTAAAGTCCCTTTTGCCGATTTGCACCTAAGCGCTATAAAAACGACAGCGGGCTATAGTATTACGCATAACGAGCACGTTTTTAATCTACAAGGCACATTAAATAGTGGTCTTTGCACTGTATTTATTAATGGTGAAAAACATACCGCGCACGTAACTACGGTAAGTAATAATACTGTTGGCAATAATACCGTAGCCAATATTGTCACTGTTATGAATAAAGCGCTGCAAACTAAGCTTGAACTAGTTGATAAGCATTATATTAGTTCGCACGAAAGCGAAGCACTGCCACTTGCCGCGCCGCTTAATGGCACGGTAGTTAAGCACTTAATCGACATTGGTAGCACAATTACCAAAGGTGATGCGGTTGTTATTATTGAAGCCATGAAAATGGAATACACGCTTAACGCACCGCATGACGGAATTTTAAAAAGCTACTGTTTTGGTGAAGGCGAATTAGTCACGCATGGCGCTCTACTTGCGATAGTAGAAGATACGACTGAGGAAGCATAATGAGTGCATTTCCAAGTAAAGTTCGTATTGTTGAAGTTGGCGCCCGAGACGGCCTACAAAACGAAAAAACAGTAAGCACAGCCGATAAAGTAACACTTATTAACGCCCTAAGTGCTGCAGGTTTAAAAGATATTGAAGCTGGCGCGTTTGTGTCACCTAAATGGGTGCCACAAATGGCAGACTCAGCGGATGTAATATCAGCCCTTAATTTACCCGATGTAAATTTAAGCGCCCTTACACCTAACTTAAAAGGTGCACAAGCAGCGCACGCTGTCGGCATTAAAGAGTTTGCTATATTTACCGCTGCAAGTGAGTCGTTTTGTCAAAAAAACATAAACTGCTCAATAGAGCAAAGTATTGAACGCTTTAGCGAAGTAATGGCGTTTGCTAAAGCGAATAATATCCGCGTACGTGGTTATGTAAGCTGTGTGCTAGGTTGCCCCTATGAGGGTGAGGTTGACCCACAAGCAGTACTAAGTGTATCGCAAAAGCTATTAGATTTAGGGTGTTACGAAGTAAGCCTTGGCGATACCATAGGTATTGGCACCGCTAAAAAAGTAGCGCAGTTAATAGAGTTACTTTTAACCCACATTGACAAAACTAAGTTGGCCGTGCATTTTCATGATACTTACGGGCAAGCGCTCACAAATATTTACGCAGCCTTAAGCCTAGGTATAGCAACGGTTGACGCGGCAGTCGCAGGCCTTGGTGGCTGTCCTTATGCTAAGGGTGCGTCAGGAAATGTTGCCACCGAAGATGTAGTTTACTTACTGCAAGGGCTTGGCATTGAACACGGAATTGATTTACAAAGGTTAAGTGAGGCTGGCTGGGAAATAACCAAAGCACTTGGTAAGCAACCTGTGAGCAAAGTATCTGTGGCACTACACACTAAATAACCTGAGCTCTGGATAATAAATCTATCTCGAGCAGCTATTTTCAGCGCTAACTGCGTTGAATTTACTTGCAATAGGCCAGCTATTGATGCGTAAATTAGCCTTATTTTCACTGAAAATCTCTGGCTAGATAAAATAAATTTAAATATCAACCTAATTCAATATGTTAGTAAATCTCTTGACCAGAGTTCAGGTTAAATAGCTATCTTATAAAATGATGATTAAAGATAGTTGACAACAAATAGCACACAATGAGGAGAGATCCATGGCCGGTTTTGATAAGGTAGTTTATAGCTACGAAGCTGCAATGGAAGGATTAAAAGACGGCGATACCATTATTGCCGGTGGTTTTGGTTTATGTGGTATTCCTGAGGGCTTAATTAAACAAATTAAGCACATGCAAACAAAAGACTTAACCGTGGTATCTAATAACTGTGGTGTTGATGACTTTGGTTTGGGTATTTTATTACAAGACAAACAAATTAAAAAAGTAATTGCCTCATACGTTGGCGAAAACGCCCTATTCGAGCAGCAGTTATTAAGTGGCGAAATTGACGTTGAGCTTACACCGCAAGGTACACTTGCTGAAAAAATGCGTGCTGGCGGCGCAGGTATACCTGCGTTTTATACCGCAACCGGTTACGGTACCCCTGTGGCTGAAGGCAAAGACGTAAAAGAATTTAATGGTCGCCCTTATATTTTAGAAGAATCTATAACGGGTGAATTTGCCATAGTAAAAGCATGGAAAGCCGATCGCTTTGGTAATTTAGTGTTTAGACACACCGCCATGAACTTTAATCCAATGGCTGCAACGGCAGGTAAAATTACCGTTGCCGAAGTAGAAGAAATTGTAGAGCCGGGTGAGCTTGAACCAAGCCAAATTCATACCCCAGGTATTTTTGTAAATCGCGTTATTAAAGGCAGCTTTGAAAAACGCATTGAACGTGTAACAACACGAGATTAAGCAGGAGCATAATTATGGCACTATCACGTGAACAAGTTGCAATGCGCGTTGCACAAGAACTACAAGATGGTTACTACGTAAATTTGGGCATAGGAATTCCGACACTCGTCGCAAACTATGTACCTGATGATATTGAAGTTATGTTACAGTCCGAAAATGGCCTTTTAGGCATGGGTCCGTACCCTACTAAAGCAGAGCTAGACGCCGATATGATAAACGCGGGTAAAGAAACCGTGACAGCAGCTAAAGGTGCAGCCATATTTAATAGTGCAGATAGTTTTGCCATGATACGGGGTGGTCATGTAGACTTAACCGTTCTGGGTGCATTTGAAGTTGACCAGAACGGCAACATCGCATCGTGGATGATCCCTAAAAAGCTGATTAAAGGCATGGGTGGCGCGATGGATTTAGTCGCTGGCGCGAAAAATATTATTGTTACTATGACCCATGCAAGTAAGCATGGTGACTCTAAACTATTAGAGGCCTGCTCTTTACCGCTTACTGGCGTTAATTGCGTTAAAAAAATAGTAACAGACTTAGCCGTGCTAGAAGTTAAAAACGGCGCATTTCATCTACTAGAACGCGCTCCGGGCGTTACTGTTGATGAAATCATTAGTAAAACAGCAGGTAAATTACTTGTTGACGGTGAAGTACCTGAAATGGTTTTTTAGGCATTAGTTTAAAAATAACACTTTACCCTGTACCGACCTCATTCCCAGTGCCAATGGCGCTGAGTTACCCAAAATCCCTCGCAAGAGGGATTTTTTTATCTTTTCCTTTATTTTTTGGTCTTATTCATACATCTGTAGTAAATTTTATCTATAATACAAATATAAATTAAATGTAAGCGCTTAGATTCTTTGCACTATTTTGTGGATTGTCTGCACCTTTTTTGTGAACTAGTGTTGAATTTATTTTTAATCTACTGATATTTATACATTAAATAGTTGGTTCAAATTTTGCCTAAGTAAGGCGTCTTAATAAATTATATAATTCTGGAAAACATGCAAACTCCTATTCGTGGCCTTCGCTCTTTTTGTTTTGCCGCAAGAAGCCTAAGTTTTAAGCATGCAGCTAATGAGCTGTACTTAACGCCATCTGCGGTAAGCCATCAAATAAAACAACTTGAAGAACAACTTGGTATTGAGCTTTTTCAACGTAAAACGCGTTCAATTAGCTTAACCACAGCGGGTAAAAACTTTTTTGATGCTGTGTCTCCTATCATCACAATGTTAGAGAGCACTATTAATGAGTTTAGTCAGATGCAGCAAAATACAAATTTGACGATTACGCTGCCTGAATTTTTTGCCAGCGAACTACTTATGCCTAAATTAAGTGAGTGGACGTCAGAGCACCCTAATATAAACCTGCAAATGGACACGCTTAAAACACGCAAAGAGTTAACTCGTCATAGCGATTTATCTATTGTATTGTCCTCTGGTAAACCTACTGAAGGGTTAGCGACTGAGTTGTTTAACCTTGAATATATTCCTGCATGTAATAAAAAGTTACTCGACCAGTGGAAAGATGATCACCGCCAGGCACTTAATCAAGTACCACTTATTCTGCACAAAGCTCGCCCATGGGCGTGGCATCAATGGGCTGAAAAATCAGGAATAGATGATTTCTCTCCAACACAAATTATACAAATAGACAGTATGTTTGGTGTAGCGCGTGCTGCGCAGCAAGGCATGGGGATTGCACTTATACCATTACCTATTAGCCAAAGCTGGCTAGACGAGCAATGGCTATATAAGTTATTTGAGCAGCCTTTAACAACTAAAGATAAATACTATTTAGTGCAGCACGAATCAAGTACCCCTAATCACCCGCTTGATTTATTTGCAAAGTGGGTTGTGAATACATTTAGAAAAATACAAGAATGATCCCCTATTATACGAGTTCATTAATACAACCCACTATGTGTTGTATTATTGAACTCGTCTAAACCTCCCTGCAATTTTGAATAGTATTTTTTTATTTAAATACATAAGCTTAACGCCACGCATTAGACTAAAGTCTATAGTTTAATTTTTTTCACTCATTGGTTTCGTTTTTATCGTTTGTCGAAAATAAAGTTAAATATTAAAGTTACTTTATCAGCTCAAAACAACTTAGTTAATTTGTTTTTTAAGAGCAATAAATGCAACCTTTTGAGTTTTAGTAACTCAAAATTAGCAGTGAAAAGAATCTTATATTGTGTGTGTAAGATGTTGTCAGTGTGAAAAAGCGGTTCAAGTTAGGTGGTGACTTAG
>NZ_BADT01000094.1 GCF_000239855.1 Pseudoalteromonas sp. BSi20652
CGTCTAAAGTTAGGTTTATCGAGTGATTTATTTAAAATCGACTCGTAAATTACTTGTAGCTCAAGCAGGGTACATTTTTCTGGAAGTAAGCTAAAACCAATCGGCTCGTGCCTTACTTTATAACGTAAGTAATCAAGGCCGCTTTTTAAAATATCGGCGTGGTCAAACATTAAAGCCGGTTCACTATTTACATCAAGCTATTCACACTCTAAAGCATTGTTATACTGACAAGATTAGTTTCTTCAAAGCGAACGAGCGAGTAGTAAACAATATTAATCATTCAAATAATAGAAAGCTGCAGTAAGCCAAAATCTATCAGATGTTATAATAAGTTTGAATATGTTAGCTGACGAAGCAATAGATGACGATATTAAATTACAGTTTTTTTAATCTGGAGAACCGCAGTAAAATGTGTATATAGAATATTTTAATTGAACAGTTTATTATGATTGTTAAGTCACGATATCTATTTTGGTATTAGTAGGTTAGAGGTAAAACCATAGATTGGTTATGGAATTATACAAATGTTGAAGTAATTACTACACAGAGATTCTGCTGCTAGACCCCATTGCAATAGTTAGAATATTATAATTCTATTTCAAGAAATAAGTTCTTTATACGATGAACCAATTTTTGCCTTAGCTATTCACAAATCCTTAGGAAGCGACCTCAGATACACCTTACTTTATTCCAATGTAAAAATGCATAAATAATTATGGGCCTATATTAATATTTGGGTCATTTCGAACAAACTTGGAGGTTAAAAAGTGAATACAGAACCATTCTTCAGTAATAAAGATAGTGAGTTATTAAAGCAAGGAAGTGTTCGAGATTATTTAGGATTAGTACCTGTATGGAGTCAAATAGCTAGAAAATTGGAGCCCAACCTCTCAGGCGCTATTGGTTCTTATCGTGGGCTGGAGGCTGTTCTTTTTATTTATTATCTTGAAACAGAACATGTGCCTAAAAGTTTAAATCAGGCCAATGCTTTTCGCGATTTTTTTCGCTATATGGAAGCGCTTATTGAGTACTACCTACATCATTTATTAGAAGTTGCTCCTTGCTATGGTTCACGGTTATTAAAAGGAAATGGTCGAGACGTAGAAATAAAATTCACTAGCGTGACGACAGTTAATGGGCTTTATCAGTTTTATCGTGGTACTTGCCGACGAGCAGGTATGTTATCTAGTAATTGGGAGCTAGATGATGCTGTGGTTAAAATTATTAAACCGATATGCTCAAAATACTCTGCGGGAATTAAGAATCTAATACACCTAATAGAGCAAAAGGTATTAGCCAAAGAAGAATCAATTAAGCCAGAAAAACTGTTTTTAGATAAAGAGATAGCCAATTTATTCGACGCTATATTCACATCTAATGAACTCAAGGCGTATATAAATGAAACCTTATATGCAGATAGTGAACTTGAGTATTATGCGAGTGCTTGTGCTTCTGTATGCTCCCTTCGTGCAGAGCAGGGCTATGATTCCAAGGCCAATCTGGCACAGCACTTAGAAGCATATATTACGGCTAACAAAAAGAACTGGCCATATTTTGGTGCACTCAAAGAGATTAAAGACACCGAACCATTTTTGTCATTGTTAGATGACTGTTTTCAGTTGCTGCAACTGTATGACAGTAGAAAATTATCTGAACTTGAACTTCTGTTAGCTAGAAAAAATATAAAACAGTTAATGCAAATGAAGGCCACTGCATTTCAAAGAGTAGTATCGGGGAACAGTGACTATGAAACTGGTCGATTTAGATTGTTGTTGGATATGGCTAGTATGCTGGAAGGAGCTGATGTAAAAGCATTCTTAGTAGCATTGCTAGGCTATCATCAGACTATTATGAGCAGGCGTAGTGCCGCTCCAATGGTCATTCTAGATGAAGGTAACCTTCGTGTCCTATCTAAAGTTTACATTTCAGATGAGACAATATTGTTAGACTCGATTCTTGATAATAGCCCTTGGAAAAATAGTTATTACATTAATACATCTGCAAGTATATATAAACAACTTAAGGGTGAAAAATGAGTAGTAATTCATTAATTCGCGACGCATTTCAGCAACTAATAGACACCTTTGATGGCGGAAATATAGATTCCCTTTTATTTACGAGTTTTAATTTTTCAGCTAGCTTTTTTGAAAATAATGTATTGCCACTAGCTGCAGGTTGTTCAATCAAAGATGCTGGAAGCATAACGGCAGCACAACTTAATGAGGCATTGGCAAAAACTGAGATTACTGTCGTATGTGACCGTTCTACATTTCCTGAGCCTAAGAGTAATTATCGTTACGGCCAGTTGGCCGTAGGTTTAAAGGGGGCTTTTTTTCATCCAAAGATTATATTGGCAACAGGAACGTTAAAAAATGGAGAGTCTGCAGCAGAGTTAATTGTAGGTAGCTGTAATTTGACACTTAGTGGTTGGGGGTTAAATCGTGAAGTGGCGGGAACTTGTAAAGTAGGTAAGCAGCAAGCTGATAATTTACTACCGCTAATTCAATGGTTATCAAAGAAGGCAAAAGATGAAGTAGATTATCTTAATACTGAAGATGATGATGTTAATGAAGAAGGGAATATTAGGCAGAACCTTAAATCTATAGAAACGTTTCTAACCAATGAGCGTCGGAAAAACATCGATTCAAGCCCTAAATTAATTCTGCGTTTACCTTCCGCAAAGACAAGTAAAACCTACCTTGACTTATTAACCTCCGGCGTAAGCCAGCCAGTTACGTCTTGCCGAATAGTCTCTCCGTTTTGGTCGAATCGTGAAAAACTTGAGCCATTACTTGATACTTTGTTTGAAAAAAAGGGTAGTAAAAATGTAACTTTTGTACCTTCAGTTAATCATGAGGGAAGCTATTGCTTTCCCTCTGATATGCGTGATTTTATCAAAGAGTCCTGTTTTGGTTACGAAGGGTTTGCTAATGATGATCGTTATACCCATGCAAAATATGTCAGTTTAATTACAAAAAATGCAACACATTGTTTTATAGGGTCTGCAAACTTTACTCAAGCAGCTATGGGGAGGTTGGATCAGGGGAATGTAGAAGCGATGTTACATTACCAGATAAAAGGAGCTGCTCCGACAGATATTGGTTTTATTACTCTAAATGAAAGTGATATGAATTGGGCAGATGATTTAGAGGCTGAAGAAAAGGCACCTGAGGCTTCACCTTACGTAACCTATGCATCCTATAATTGGAAAACACAATACTTTAATTGTGTTTTGCAGTGCAGTGAAAAAGCATATAAACGCATTGTAGTTAAAGGACCACGCTTTAATTGTAAGAATTTAGAGTTTAAGAAACAAGCAGATGGCACCTACCTTGCTAGTTTGAAATTGAGTGTTAGACAACCGGTATATCTAATAGAAATCCCCTTTGTCGATCATGATAATAACGAGTTGTGTGTTTACCAAGGGTTGGTAGCGCAATGGAACGCTGAGGAAGATGAGCTTGTTTACAGCCCCAAGCCACAATTATCAAAAATAAATGGATGATCTCAGAGCCCTAGATCCTATGAAAGGTCCAAAAGGTGCTCGTGGTAGCAAAGGTTCGGCAACAGAACCCGGAGAAAAAAGAGGATGAAGAAGAAAGAGAATTCGACTTTTTTTCAATTTATCAGGCTTTTTACAAATTAAGAAAATACTTCCTCAGTCACCCCGAGAAAGATCCTTTTAATAGTGGGACGGTGTTTTCTATTGCGCTCATGTTTCGCGCAATCAGTCTTGAAATTGACAATAGAATGTTAAAACCTGGTGAGCTGAATAATGAAGACGTAATTTATTATTTTATATTTCTTAGTGAATTAGTATCAACCGCAAAAGTGTTGGCTACTAACTCTACTTTTGAGAATAGTAGTGTTTTGATAGATAAAATTGAAATGATTGTAGCCGACTTAGAACTTCCTTTTAAACAGTTGATGAGTGAATCAAGAATACTAAAACAGTTTCTTCAATCTGACTCTATTGATCAAAGTGCTGTCGAGGCGATATTAGGATGGTTCAAGGAGCAGGTGGATTATACACATGGATAATACAATTAAAGATAAGTTAGAATCTGAAGCTTCATACATTCGCAAATACATAGCATTTAATGGTACAGGTGACGAAGATCATAGCGATCAAGCGAAGATGCAAAGCATAGGAGTTGCAGCGTTATGGCACCGAATTCAAGAAAATAATTTTGCATATTTAGCTGATGAAGTAGGGATGGGGAAGACTCGCCAAGCTATGGGGGTTATTGCGACTCAGTTCTTAAATAAGCCTAATTCACGGGTTGTAATAATTTGCCCTGGAAGGCCTTTACAAGAGCAGTGGAAATCAGAGTGGAATTTATTTGTGTCAGGCTGTTTACGTTTTAATGATGGCATATTGAAATCAGCTTTGGATAGTAGCGTTAAGCAGCCTTTAGTTTTGCATGATCGCTTAGCTGAGTTTGCAAATTCATTATTACTTGATGAAGAACGATTACATCTTTTACGCTATTCCTCATTCAGCCGCCCAATTGGCTTTAATGGCAAAGATTCTCAAGAACAAATTAAAGCGTTGTACAAGAAAAAATTAAATGAAATTGGCATTACAGATATCAATGATAAAGAAGAAGAAAAAATTGATTCTGTTGATATGAAAAATGATGACTGGAGAAAGGGACTAACTGCTTATTTAAATACTCAATATGCACGTCGGATACAAATATTGTTTAATGAAGATACTCGACCTATTGATCTTATTGTTTGTGATGAGGCGCAGTATCTTCGCCATACTGGGAATTCTAGAAATAAACATCTAAATTTATCGCTTGGCTCTAAACCTAATAAATGGTTGTTTTTAAGTGCTACTCCACTACATAGCGGACAAGGTGATATTAAAAGCCTTGACCATTATATTTGTACACATCAGCGGGATAGTAAAACCTATGAGTGCGCTGACGAATCATGCGTTAATATCAGTGCGAGGATGCAAGGGACACTAAAAGGCCAAAGTAAGGCTGATGTGATAGATGTATTAGATGATTTTCTTGTCAGACGACCCCGATACTATAGTGACTCTATCAATGAAAACTATGACAAGGTTAATTATCGAAACTATAAAACGGATGCAGCCGTTGCAACCAATGATGCATTTTCAAGCATGGTTACTGCATTGGTTCAAAAACGATTGGTTAAGTCTTTAAGTGGTCAAAATAATAGATTTCGCCAGGGAGAATGCTCGTCTTTTGAATCTTTAGCCAGTTCGGTTAAAAGTGTTGTGCATAAAAATGTTGACGGCATCTCGTATACAAAACCAGAAATAGAGCCTTCAGGAAATAACTATGACTCGGATGTGCCACCAGATCGCGGTGATATAGATCAGTTGAATAATTCACTAAGACAAGTGCTGGTTGATAATAAGCTTACTACTGAAAAAGGTGCAGAGTTAAAGAATATACCACACCCTAAACTCTATCATGTTGTTGATCAACTGGTGGAAAACTGTTTGAAGAATGCACCAAACCATAAAACATTGGTATTTGTTAGACGTTTAGCGACTGTAGAAGAGTTGATCGATTTATTGAAACAACGCTTTCAAAAACTGATTGATATGCGAATTGATAAATGGCCATCCATTATTGAGGGGCTTCAGATCAACGATGGGAAGAAGCGTACATTTTCAAGTTCTAATGACTTTTGGAATATGAACGATCCTGCCGACGGTGTTGATTTAATTGAAACCGAGCAAGAAGACGGTGATGCCAATTTTGATGAGCCCGATCTACCGTACTACGAAGCAATAAGCAAAAACAATCATAAACAAGAACGCAATGGGATGTTGTATTCATTTTTAACCCGTTTATTACAACCGTCAAGTGCAGATGGTAAAAGACACAGTCCATTAGCATTTCTGGTTCCTAGTGAGGGGGAACAAGTTAATCACTGTGAGTCACCTGTATGGAACAACCTATTAAATGTTATTTTTGATGGAGGTGATAAACGGCCTGCTTGGTTGACTCAACAAAAGCATGCTGAGGATATATTGAAGCTTAAGCGTTGTATTTTACAGAGTATGCGTCGTTCTGATTTCATCGTTGATCTATATATACTGAATGGATTTACGAATATCAAAGGAGCTAATACTTTAAGTGATAAGCTTATTTGGATCCTCCAAAAGAGTAAGGATAGCGACCTTAAGTCAATATCTATTGATTTACATGATTATTTCAACAATTGGCGAAAGCGACTTAAAGAATGGTGCCTTCACTTCGATCTAATAAAATCAAAATGTTTTAAGAGTAACACAACTGAAATTGATGCTGAGTTTAGCCGGATGGGTCCTGTTGTAGGACGTTCTGGAAATATTTCAAATAAATATGCAGTAACTCAGTTTAAAATGCCTTGTTATCCAAATATTCTTATATGCACTGATGTGTTAAAAGAGGGTGTAGACATGCACCTGTTTTGTGATGAGGTTATTCACTACGGTGTAGCTTGGACTTCTGGCGATTTAGAGCAACGTATAGGTCGTGTAGACAGGCTTAACAGTTTAATCAATCGACGTATTAATAGTCATTCAAAAAGTAGAGATTTAGCTCCTAAATTAAAAGCTGGATTCCCTTTCTTAGCTGGCACCTTGGATCAGTATCAAGTAAAACGCGTTGTGAATGAAAAGATGTTAAGTGATCTTCGAATGGACTTTGGTAAGCGTGAAGATGAGATTAAAGACATTTCAGTTGATGATGTTTTTAACAATATGTCATCAAAAAGAGGCCTTTCCTCAGTGCTTAAAATAAGAGAGTTTATCCCTAAATCACTTCAGATGAAAAATGGGTTGCTTAAAGAAAACTCTTTTCCATTTAGTCATTGTAATATCAATCAGCAGTTGAAAAAGCGTGAATATAACCAAACTAATATCACTGTAAAAGATATTTATCCAATGCCTGCATTAGTTGTTCAATACGAATGTGTCAAAGAACAAACCTCATACGCTAGAACGCTAGGCGATAATCTCAAAACAAAATGGAAATACAAGAAAGTAAATAGAAAGCTACGGTGGATAGAAAGTTATGAGGTCTTGGTACCTCTAGGTTTGACTGAAAATGAAATGTCTTCAGTTGTAGCCGCTCTTACAAGCTCAGAATATACGGTGGAACCTACACCAGTATTTTCGCTTCCTGAAGCCAAAAGTTTTGAATTTAATAAAGCCTTAAATACGCTTGCTATGACCGTTACTCACGACGCGCCTTTCAAGCAAACCACAGATAGAAAGCAAATGATTATGCTTGAAAATCTTGGAAGCTTTTTACTAGTGAGATCGCCTATTGTTTCTATTGCAGATCTAGGGTTGGATGATAAAGAATTAGCGACATGGATAGGTGAGCAAAATAACAAACGGAATTGGGGTTATATTAATGACCATAATGATGTCATTTGGTATTGCTGCTTAATTTTTTATCCAGAAAAGCTAGGTACTCGTTTTGATGATATGACACATCGTATTTCTGAAACGGCTGATCGCCTTCAACAATTATTCACAGCACAGGATAATGAAAGTTGGACTTATAAAGCAAACAGTTCTTTTAATCAGATTACAGGAGGTGCAGTTACCAATGACCAAGTTATCCATAAAATAAGAAAAGATAAAAGCTTCCGTGCTGATATTGGACGTTGGCATAAAAACATCTTTGACCAAGTTCTTACTAGACTTGCTGGTGAAATGGGCATAGACGATGAATTAATATTTAATAATATTTTAAAAAGTGAGCAGTTATTACGTAACGGAACTATTCATTTGTCTATGCCACCAACGCCAGCATTAAGGTTTTGTTTACAGTCATTTCTTGATATGAGTAAAAACGATATTGCAGGAATAAAGTCAGGTGAACCTATTTTAGTCTGGGAATTGGCTATAAGCACTGCGATAAACGGAAGGTCTCCACAATTAATTATGGATGATTATGTTGATCTTCCCCATATGGACAATGATGGATACTGGTCAGAAGTTGATACTTTTAATAGTATTAAAGTTTATACCTGTCAGAATGATGAAAAGAAAATCCGGTGGTTTGCAATATATCATCCAGCATTGATGCTGGATGGAAGAAATGAATTGTTTTTAACCGCTTGGGCTAATGTTATCCAACGAATGAGAGGTAATACTTCTAAGTTTATGAAGCAAGCTTGCGCCAATGACTTTAAACACTTTTCAACAGATAATATTGATTCATAGCAACTGTAGCGTCAGATTTTGTAATGGTCTAATGAAACTGGACAGGTTTATAGCATAAAATGAGCTAAACCGAAAAGGTATCAATATGACCAGAAAATCAAGAGTCACACTTATTGCACCGCAGAAACTTGAATATGCCAAATTAATGGTAGAAGAAGACTATACCAATAAGCAAGAATTGAAAAACTGTGGCCAAATTTTATTGACCACTACAGTAGACTGATAGTAAAACTGGAGAACTTAAATCTTAAAAGTTTTAATAAAACGAACACCCACAATTTATAAGGCTACCTGATATGCCTAACGATTCTAAAAACATACTAAATCGTGGCTTAGACTATATGCACGACCCATTTTCTAATTTTATGCGTGCTCAAACCACCTCTAGTTTGTTTCTTCTGGTATCTACAATCATTGCACTATGGTGGGCAAATTCAGCTTATTCAGCTACCTATCTGAACTTAGTGCATACGCCTATTGGCGTCTCTCTAGGAAACTTTGAACTACAAACCTCTCTTAAACACATTATTAATGATGGTTTGATGGTGATATTTTTCTTATTGCTTGGGCTTGAAATAAAACGAGAGGTACTTGCTGGAGATTTAGCTGAGCCTAAAAATAGACACATGCTCATTTTTTGCGCCATAGGCGGAATGGTCGTGCCAGCTGGTATTTATTCGCTGTTTAACTGGGGGCAAGATTCATTGATTGGTTGGGGTATACCCATGGCAACCGATACTGCGTTTGCATTAGGTGTGCTTACAATTGTAAGAAAACATATACCAACAAGCTTGTTGGCCTTTATTGTAGGTCTTGCGATTGTTGACGATGTGGGGGCAATACTCGTTATTGCTGTGTTTTATACCCAAGAAATATCAGTGATGTATTTGTCATGCGCCGTTGTTCTATTTGCTTTTTTAGTAGCCGCCAATTATGCCGGAATAAGGCAGCCGCTTTTTTACATTGTCATTGGTCTTGCCACCTGGTGGATGATGTTACAGTCAGGTGTGCATCCTACTGTAGCAGGTGTTGCTATTGCTTTAACAGCTCCTGCACGCTCAATGTTGGGCTCAGGAAAGTCGCTTGAAAAGGCAAAAACAACCATTACCTCTATGCAAAAAGAAATAGAGAAAGTAGATGTTCTGGCTAGCAGGCAGGATCATAAACAGGTACTCGAAATTCGTGATTTAGCCGAAAATGCAGGTACACCTTTGCGTCGGTGGGAAGATGTGCTACACCTGCCTGTCGCACTGTTTATTTTACCGCTGTTTGCTTTAGTTAATGCGGGTGTGGTTTTTAACTTTAGTTCATTTGTTGAGAGCCTCAGTGATCCCGTTGGTTTAGGTATTATTAGTGGTCTTGTTGTTGGTAAGTTTATTGGTATTTCGGGTGCGTGTTGGCTTGCTTTACGCTACAAAATAGGTTGCTTGCCAGAGGGTATCAATCTTCAGCATGTTATCGGTGCTTCACTTATCGCCGGGATTGGATTCACCATGTCTACTTTTATTGCTACGTTGGGGTTTGATGGGCAAGCCGAGCATCTTCATAACGCAAAAACATCGGTTTTAGTGGCTTCGGTTCTTTCTGCAATACTTGGGGTTTTATATATTCGAGTGGTTGCCTCAAAAAAGACCAATAAATCAATTAATTCAACGCCATAATAGGGCGTGAAGGGGCTAATGGGTATTCAATAGTGTGTACTCATTAGTTTTACTTAACCCTTTATTTATCAATTAAACCTATTGTTTAAAACACGCTATGTGTTGTAGCGAACAGACCAATTAAAATAAATACGCTAATGTCTTACTAAGGTTTATTGGCTTTAAATTAATCTATAAGTGCATGAATTTAAACCTTAAAACTATTCCTTAAATCATTACCCCTAAATTATTACCCTTAAATTATACAGAGGAAGTTATCACCTAGATTGCGAAGCACGCTAGCGCTTATGACAATCTAAAGTAGTAATAAGGCTCCATATTTTTGGTTTCTTAAAAAGGAGAATATTATTTCTACACAAAACGAAAATAATCCAAATTCTAAAAGTAAAAGCGGTCCGCCAGATATCGATAAAGTGATGAGTGGTGCGCTGCAAAAGTATAAGAAGCTGCTGAGTGGAAAATTTAGCACAAGTTTAACCATAGTATTGTTTTTGGGATTGATTGCTACAGGCTATAGCGCAGTCTATACCGTTCCCAGTGATTCAGTTGCTTTGGTATTAAGGTTTGGTAAGTTTCAAGAAATTCTGCCTGCGGGCTTACATGTAAAAATCCCATTAGGTGTTGATCACGTCACAATAGTGCCTACTAAGCGTCAATTAAAGCAGGAGTTTGGTTTTTCTACTCCTGGAGCCTCCGACCCTGATCAAAATATTAATCCTGAAAATAATATTCGCGCATTTGCGCCAAAAATTTCACCTGCAACAAATCAACGCGAAGAAACTCAAATGGTAACGGGCGATTTAAACACTGCGCTGATTGAATGGGTAATTCAATATCGGATAGCCGATCCCCAAAAGTACTTATTTGAGGTGCGCGACCCGGCAGGCACTTTACGATATGTGTCTGAATCAGTTATGCGTGAAGTTGTAGGCGATAGAACTGTAGATGAAGTAATTACCATTGGCAGGCAAGGGATTGAAATTGAGGCATTACAAAAAATGCAGGCATTGGCAACCAAATATGTAATGGGGATTAGTATTGATCAGGTTCAACTAAAAAATATTAACCCACCCGTACCAGTACAAGGGTCGTTCAATGAAGTTAATCAGGCTCAACAAGAAAAAGAAAAGTTGATTAACGAAGCGCGTCGCGAATATAACCGCGTTATTCCGCTTGCTGAGGGGGAGCGCGACCAACGAATAAGAGAAGCCGACGGTTATCGCCTTAAGCGAGTTAATGAAGCTGAAGGCGACGCTCTGCGTTTTAATGCGCTGTTTGCACAGTACCAACTGGCACCTGAGGTAACACGCAGACGAATATATATAGAAACAATGACAGATGTTATGCCAACGATAAAAAATAAAATTATTATAGATAGCGAAGCACGCGGTGTATTACCTTTACTCAATTTAACGTCACTAAAAGGACAGCAGCCATGAAATCTTATTTAATCGTTGGCAGCAGTATTTTAGCTGCACTTGTAGGGGCTACTTTGTATAGCGCTTTATATACGGTTAACGAAGTAGAGCAGGTCGTTATTACTCAGTTTGGTAAACCGGTTGGAGAGCCAATTAGAGAGGCGGGTATTCAACTCAAAATGCCTTTTGTTCAACAAGTTAATTTTATTGATAAGCGCGTGCTGGAATGGGAAGGAACACCTTCTGATATGCCGACCAAAGATAAGCTTTATATTTCTGTAAGTCTTTATGCGCGGTGGCAGGTTACCGATCCGTTGCAGTATTTTTTACGCTTAGGTGATGAGCGAAGCGCACAGTCTAGGCTCGATGATATTTTTGGTAGTGAAACGCGTAATGCAGTAGCGACACATGAATTAATCGAAATTATTCGTACAACGAAAGGTCGCCAACCTTTGCGTGACTCGTCACTCACCGAGGCTGAAAAAGAGCAGAATATTGGTAGTTTAGTGCCTATAAGCATGGGACGTTTAGTTGTCGAGCAAGATATATTTAATGAGGCGGCAAAAAAAGTGCGCGTATTTGGTATTGAGCTTATGGATATTCGCTTTAAACGTATTAATTATAATGAAAGTGTACGCCCTAAAATCTATGAACGTATGATCAGCGAACGTCGTCAAATAGCAGAACGCTTTTTGTCAGAAGGAAAAGGCGAAGCTGCCCGTATACAAGGTAACAGAGAGCGAGACTTAGATAAAATTCAATCTGAAGCCTACCGAGCAGTAACAGAAATTAGAGGTAAAGCTGATGCTAAAGCAGCCGCTATTTACGCCTCAGCCTATAACAAAAATGATCAAGCAGTCGCATTCTATGCATTCACCCGTTCGTTGCAGGCGCTTGAACTTGCCCTTAGCCAAAACACAACATTGGTATTATCGACCGACAGTGAGCTATTTCAGTATTTACAACACACTCAGGCGAGTGAGCCTAATCCTAAAAATTAGCATGCTTCATATTTAAATATTGTATAGATATCATCAAACTTAGGAGCAATAAATGCAAATTGAAACAATTAGAGATGTACTCAATTGGACCGTTTTATTTCACAAAAACTTAAAAAATAGCCTAAACCAGAGCTCTAAACAAAATAAGGATGAGGGAGCACGAATGATGCTTCGCTACCTATCTGAGCATGAGGAGAGTTTAGAGAATATTGTACAAGGATTTGAAAATACGGCAGACGAAAAAGCGCTAAACACCTGGTGTTTTGATTACATCGAAAAGCACTCAATTATTGAGCGCGTTGATTGCAACTCACTCTTTGAAGAGCTCGATATCTCGGACATTATGGAGAAAATAGTAAACCATCATGAACAAGTTATTGAGTTATACATTCATATATATTCTCGTGTAGATATCGAAAGCGCAAAAACGTTGCTTGATACAATAAAAGATATTGAAGAAAATGAGATAAAAAGAATTGTGCAATCGGCTAACCGATTTTCAGATATGTAATCGATAGGAGAAGCTGACAATATTTCTGAAAAATGTCAGTTTGACCAAAAATATGTTTAGCTAATTTTTTGTACTATAGCGCAACCAGTTAAATTTATTTTGTTACTGGAATATCATTTAATAGCTTTATGATAGCGCTGTTATTACCGAGTTTAGCTAAGTCTAACAGGTAGCTTTTTTCTAGCTCTTGCATTGACTGATTTGCTAATAATTCTTTTACCGATTGTTCTTCCCCATTTGCTATTGAAGTTTCTAAGGCTGCAAAGTTTGCGATTGAGTGTTGAATTTCATTAGTCATAATAAGTCCCGTTCGTTGTGTTTTTTTAAAGCTGTTTACTGGCGTATATTCAAGCTTGGCTTGATTTTTACAAAGGGTAATATGGGTTGGCATTGTTAGGGTGCAAGGGAGCGAGTAATTGGATTAATTTATCATCGCTATTTACTAAATGCTGTTACCAAGACGACATTGTTTGCTTAGCGCTCATTATTAGCTGCACTAACTTTGCACCTACTGAATCAATAGCGCACCATTAAAAATGTTCATAAAGTTTATCTTATTGCTGAATACATACACCAACATATATCAAGCTACGTTAAGGGTCGGTTCGTAAACCCACATAGTCTAATAGTAGTGTTCGATTTTTTTATAACAGGGAGTTGTCGCTATATTGTGGTGTAGATTATCTTTAACCCCCATCAATCATTATGGATATATATCAACTAAAGGCAGATAAATTTAAACTATGTGTGTTAGCGTACATATTCGCCTTGTTATATTGAGTATTTTATTATTTAAGTGAAGTACAGCTGGGAGTGTCGGCTTATATTTAAAGTGGATAAGCATTTAAAGGCACCTTAAAATTCTTTAATAAAAATAGGACAATTTTTATTATCAAAAAGCAACGACCTTTCATTTTTAGCGCCTAATAACTGTATAAACAAATCCGAGTTTATTATTAAAACATCCTGACTTACATGCTTTCAAAGCCATTACTTTTAGGTTTTATTAGTTATAAGTTGGGCATATAAAAAGGAAATTCACACTCGATGGGTCAATTGAAGAACACACTGCTTAATGCTTTATCTACTGACGCACAACACCGCATGTTTCCGCTTTTAAAGCGAGTCAATTTATCCCTTGGAGAAGTTATTTATGAAACAAGTGAAAAGCTCGATTACGTTTATTTTCCAATAGATAGTATTGTTTCATTATTGTATGTGATGATTGATGGCTCATCTGCTGAAATATCAGTTATCGGTAATGAAGGAGTTGTAGGTATAGCTGTATTTATGGGGGGAGAAAGCACCCCCAATCGGGCTATTGTGCAAAGTGCTGGTACCGCTTATCGCTTACCCGCTTGTGAGTTACGCAGGCAATTTGATAGCGAGCCTGATATGCGTATGCTCATGTTACGTTACACGCAATCATTGATTACCCAAACGGCGCAAACCGCAGTTTGTAATCGTCATCATAGTATAGTGCAGCAACTTAGCCGCTGGCTTTTACTCTCGATTGACCGTTTACCGAGTAATAATTTAATAATGACTCAAGAGTTAATAGCAAATATGTTAGGCGTAAGACGCGAGGGAGTAACTGAGGCCGCTGGTAAACTACAAAAGCTAGGCGTTATTACTTATAAACGTGGTCATATTAGTGTGATAGACCGACCTCAATTAGAGTCCCAGTCTTGCGAGTGCTATGAGGTTGTAAAAAGAGAAACAGACAGGTTGGAGTCTTATATGGAAAAAACCTAACACGAAAGAACTATCCATTATCAGTTAATATATTTTGGTATCTAATAAGTTTATTTACATAAAAATAAAATCCGGTAATAGCTTCAAAACAGCCCAGCAAGTTGCTCATTGAGCCTGGGCTTTAAAATTTGTATATGTTCTGCTGTTGTGGGCTTTTACATTTAACCTACTTTGGTGGTTGTCCGTCTACTTCCTTTTCAGCTTCAAGCCAATCATCTAAGTGATTGTCACCGTTAAAGTCACGATCACTGGCTAATGAGTAAGCTTTAGCTTCAATCATGTCATGTCGACTAAGACCTTCTTTATTAAAATTAGATTTAGTTTTTGATACTGAATTACTTGAGATGTTATTACTCATGTGATTATTCCTAAAATATTACTCGATAAAATAAAAACTTAATACCAAATTAAAACATTGAATGTAGTTACATTATTCTCAATCTTAAATTGAATGTAAGCTCGATTTATCATAGTAATACCAATGTGCAATAATACTGATTGATTTGAGGGCTTAAACCTGACGCTAACCGTGTTAAAAATTTCTGCCTTGTTATCGACACGGTTTTCTTACCTCAAAATAGCTCACCTAATTAAGCAAATTGGTATAAAAGCAGTACTACATATAGCTTAAAAGACTATTCTACAATTTGTATGACCGCTTTATCCTAATGCCTTTGTAATTTTGAGTCTGTGCCACAGCGAACATAAATTACCCATTATCTGTATTTATGGTGATTTTGAGAAGGTGACGAGTGGTAAACATATTTACTTTTATAATATGCTGTTTGGCGCGATACCGTACAGAGTCAATATTAATGAACTCATATAATAAAATATAAAGCACTTAAATTATTTTAAGGACAGCGCGTGCACACAGTTCCCGATATCGTATTTTTACTGGATGTTGATAACACTTTGCTCGATAGCGATACTATTTTAAGCCATCTGAAAGATTTTTTAGAAGGTGAATTTGGCTGTGAAAATAGTGACCATTACTGGTCTATTTTTGAAAAACTTCGTAAGGAACTCGGTTATGCCGACTATTTGGGCGCACTACAGTGTTATCGAATGGAACATTCTGATGATTCGAGATTGCATCTGATTTCTTCTTTTTTAATTAATTATCCTTATAAAGAAAGGCTTTATCCTAACGCACTTGCTGTGATTGAACATTTACAAAAATTTGGCCCCACCGTTATTTTGTCTGATGGCGATATTGTATTACAACCACTTAAAATTTTACGCTCCGGTTTATGGGATGCAGTGGAGGGAAGAGTGTTGATATATGTTCACAAAGAGCAAAGGCTTGCAGCAATAAAAGAGCAGTATCCCGCAAAACATTATGTAATGGTGGATGATAAATTACGTATTTTAGCTGCTATGAAAGCGCAGTGGAAAAATGATTTAACAACTATATTTCCACGTCAAGGACATTATGCCCACGATATTAAGCAGTTACTTACCTATCGAAAAGCGGATACGAGTATTAATAGTATAAGTGATTTACTCAACTACGGTTTTTCTTATAAAGTGGATTTAATTGAATACAATTTAAACTCGAATCAAAAATTGTTTTTATATTGATGTGTATTGCTGTGTATTGCTCTTATTTTATTTGAATTTTATCTGAGTTTTACAAATAGCATTTGGAGGAAATGTTTTTAAGTATAAAAGCAAATATCGTCCTTGAATATTTGCCTGGTAAGAGTGTTATAAAAGGCAGATTAAGACACGCTTGTTTTGGAATTTGTGCCTGTTTAAGTTTGTTTATTTTACTGTTTTAGCAATTTTTCCCCAGTATGCAGCAAGTTCATAGTGATGAAAAACAGCTGCTTCAAAGTCCTGAGTTATCTCTTTATTTGGCTCATATACCGGCGCATCTTTTATCGCTTTACGAACTAAATCAGTTGAAATTGAGTTGTCGAGCCATTGCACTTCGTAAATCCATGCTGACGGGATAAGTGCTTGATGTCCTCCCCACCAATTGCTCGTCTCAACAATTAGGTAACGAACCGCCCATGTATTTTCTTCAACTAAAAATCCTGATACATGGCCAATGTCTCCGTCTTTAGCGTGTATGTTATAGCCAATAATAGCTTTGCAACTACGAAGATTAGGATCCCCTTTTTGATCATGCTGACTTTTTATACTTTTATGAATTAGATTTGCGCTGCGGGCACCTTCGACACTATGTTCAAAAATGTCATTACCAGGATATAAGGAGTAGGGATATATCCCGCTTCCCCAAAAATTAGTACCGATCCAGTAGTACGGGTATCCATAGTAGTCTAGGTAATTCATTTCATGTTGTCGTGAAACGGGTTTATTAGTATCAATACCAGGACTATTTTTAACTTGGTCTTTACTGATTAAAACAGGGAAAATCTTTTCATCCCAATTTGGGTTTTGCACCGCAATAGGAGAAATTAAAACTTTGCGACTCGATAGCCACGTGCCTGTTTCTACAACAAAATAACGTATCACCCATGCTAGGTCATCAAACAAAAAATCTTTTTCTTTGCCTACAATACCGTCACTAGCAGCGATTGCACAACCTTCTAAGTCTTTCATACTACGTAACATAATAACGATCCTTTTTAGTGGGTTATTTGCATTTGTAATGCATTATTTTTGCAGTTTTTAACGCGCTTTTACTTATCAAGTGCTTTCTTATGATTTAGGGCACGTTTATCTTTTGAGGTTAAACATGCGCAGCCCTTTGGGTTCGTCCTAGAGCGTGAGCAGGATGCGGAAGCTTTGCTCGGTATTTAACGAGCCCGCTAGGTTGCAAACCTTGCGCCGCGATTAAATAGCCCCTAGATAGAACAACTTTCTATCTTAAAAGGTCAGTAGTCCCTAATCCTTATCTATAAAAATCCATGCTTTTATAAGCTGTAAAGTACACACGATAAGAAGATGAATACCTCCAGTCTCGGCTTTTTAAAAACAAAGGTCTGTGCGCTGACGAACAAGCAATGTTATTTTTCATTGATTTTTAGATAGCGCTATAACAAGAATAATTAGAACGTGGGAAGTGTATTTTTAAAACTGACATTATATTTGAGTGATAGCGCACGGACTCTATGCTTATTTTTGAGTAGCGTAGCTTTTTGTCTGACTTTTATTCGCGCTGTAAGTGTTGAGAATACTCACTTTATTCAGCTAACTTTAAATAAAGTAATCGAGCATATAATGTTAATACATAATAAAAAGAGAAAGTTGGGTGCTCCAGCATTGGGGCTATATAACGTGCGCAAGTCGAGAAAACATAAATATAACACTATTTCTGAGCAGTCTCCCAAAGTTGAATGTGTTGCTGGTGTTTTAGCGCCAACAAGATCAAACAATGCTGTTATACGTTATATAGATTATTCAGCTAGTCGTATAGAAGCCAAAGAGGTTAGCGATATTGATGAGTTTTTAAAAACGCCTCAACCTGAGTGGGCAACAGTGAGGTGGATCCACGTGAGTAATACAGACGCTTATATTGTTGGTTTACTTCAACATCATTTCGCATTTCATACGCTCACCGCAGAAGATATTTTACATGTTCCTCAGCGACCTCGTATCGAATTTTTTGACGATCATTTATTTGTTGTATTAAGCATGTTGAAGCTAGAGACGCATGAGCCTAATAATACAATCCTTGATATTGAGCAAGTTAGCTTACTTTTATATGACAATGTTTTACTGAGTTTTCAAGAAAAACCAGGAGACGTGTGGCAATCCGTTCGCGGTCGTCTACATACAGAAAATCGTCGTATTCGCAAAAATGGTACTGGTTATTTACTTTATGCATTACTTGATGAACTGGTTGATAAATGTTTTCCGGTACTTGAACAATATGGCGATATCCTTGAGGAACTTGAAGTAACGACACTTGAAAATCCAACTCCCCACATACTGCATCATATCCATAGTATTAAACGAGAATTGGCATTATTAAGAAGAATTGTTTGGCCTATGCGAGAGGTTATCGACCATTTGTATCGCGAGGAAGGAGGCAGAATAGATGACTCTACGCGACCTTATCTTAGAGATGTGTATGAGCATAATATTCAAATTGTTGAAATTATTGAGTCATACCGTGAAATGGTAAGCGGTTTAAGTGAGCTATACATGTCAGCTATTTCAAACCGTATGAATGAAATTATGAAAGTGCTTACTATTATATCTTCTGTTTTTATACCGTTAACATTTATAGCTGGAATTTATGGAATGAACTTTAAATACATGCCAGAGCTAAACTGGACTTGGGCATATCCCGTTTTGTGGTGTGTTTTTATTGTGATAACGGCAGCAATGATATTTATTTTTTGGCGTAAAGGTTGGCTTAATAGAAATTAACTTTAATAGAAACAAAATTTAATAGAAACAGTAAGTAAATACTCAATAAAACAACTACTTATGATTAACAATAATAAATGCGTACGCTAGCGAACAGAACCAATAATATGACTCACTTACACTCATTGTATTAATTGGGGTGTAAGTGTTTTGCGCTCCATATATTAAGTGGAGATTAAAATGGGTCATGAATTTTGGAGTGAGTGGTACTCAGGTTGGGGTTGGTTTTTATGGTTTGGTATGTGGTTATTGCTCATATCGAGTTTAAGCCATTGGGGTTATAGCTACCGAACTCATAGACGCTATGGGTTAGAGTCTAATAAAACAGCAATTGATATTCTTAATGAAAGATACGCCAGCGGCGATATTGACAAAAAAGAGTTCGAGCAAAAAAAACAGGACATAACTACCACTGCGTAGTTAGTGCGCTGGCTAATCATCGCCATGCTCTTATATTGAGCATGGCTTAAGCATTTTTGGATGCGACAAGATGGAAACCCTGCATATGATTCTTCCTTCATTAACATCAAAAGAATTAGAGTTAATTGACGCATACTGGCGTGCCACAAATTACCTGTCGGTAGGTCAAATTTATTTATGCGATAACCCACTTTTAGAGCGCCCACTGGTACTAAGTGATATTAAAAAAATGTTGCTTGGGCACTGGGGAACAACACCCGGGCAAAATTTTATTTATGCGCATTTAAATCGCGTTATTAAAATACACGATCTAAATATGATTTATGTATCTGGCCCAGGGCATGGCGGGCAAGCTATGGTTGCTAATACTTATCTTGAGGGCACCTACAGTGAAATTTACCCTGATATAAGCCAAGATAAAGCAGGTATGCAAAAACTGTTTTTGCAGTTTTCGTTTCCCGGTGGCATTCCTAGTCATGTGTCGCCCGAATGTCCGGGCTCGATTCATGAAGGTGGCGAGCTGGGCTATTCTTTGAGTCATTCGTTTGGAGCTGTATTTGATAATCCTGACTTAATAGTTGCTTGTGTGGTGGGTGATGGTGAGGCAGAAACAGGGCCTATTGCAACTGCATGGCATTCTAATAAGTTTCTTAATCCTATCAGTGACGGTGCTGTTCTCCCTATATTGCATTTGAATGGGTATAAAATTGCCAATCCTACCGTTTTAGCACGTATTACCCATGAAGAATTAGAGCAATTAATGTTCGGTTATGGCTGGAGCCCTATTTTTGTTGAAGGGCATGAGCCTGAGCTAATGCATCAGGCTATGGCTAAAGCACTTGATGTCGCAATACATCAAATAAAAAAAATAAAAAAAGAGGCTCTCGATAATAACGATCCAACTCGTCCACGTTGGCCAATGATTATCCTCATTTCACCTAAAGGGTGGACGGGTCCAAAGCTCGTAGATGGTTTCCAGATAGAGGGAACATCGCGTGCGCATCAAGTTCCTATTTCTAGCCCATCAGCTCATCCAGAACATTTGCAATTATTAGAAAGCTGGCTGCGTAGCTATCATCCAGAAACACTTTTCGATTTACAAGGGCGTTTATTACCAGAGCTTGCTGAATTGGCCCCAACGGGGAATCGCCGTATGGGGGCAAATCCTCATGCGAATGGTGGGTTGCTGCTAGAAGATTTACATATGCCTGATTTTCGTGATTATGCATGCGAAGTAACCTCTCCCGGTATACGAGGAATTGGTGATACCAGAGTTTTAGGTCCATTTTTGAGAGATATAGTTGAGCTTAATGACGAGCAACGTAATTTTAGAGTATTTGGGCCCGACGAAACGGTATCCAATGGTTTAGGTGCACTGTTAGAGGTAACAGATAGACAGTGGAATGCAGCAACCCATAGCAACGATGAGCAGCTTGCGCCTAGTGGCAGAGTAATGGAAATGCTGAGTGAACATCAATGCGAAGGTTGGCTTGAAGGGTATTTATTAACCGGCCGCCATGGTTTGTTTAATAGTTATGAAGCGTTTATTCATATTATTGACTCGATGTTTAATCAACATGCTAAATGGTTAAAAGTGACGGCAGGTTTACCATGGCGTAAAAAAATCGCTTCACTTAATTATTTACTGGCATCGCATGTATGGCGACAAGATCACAACGGTTTTACCCATCAAGATCCGGGTTTTATCGATCATGTCATTAATAAAAAAGCGGAAATTGTGCGCGTTTATTTACCGCCTGATGCTAACTGCTTGCTGTCGGTAATGGATCATTGTTTGCGAAGTCGTCACTACGTTAATGTTGTTATTGCAGGCAAGCATCCTGCGCCGCAATGGTTAGATATGGTGGCAGCTGTTAAACATTGCGAGGCAGGGATTGGCATTTGGCAATGGGCGGGTAATAGCGTAGATGCAACACCTGATGTGGTGATGGCTTGTTGTGGTGACGTGCCAACATTGGAAACAATGGCAGCCGTTATGATTTTACGCGAGCATTTTAGTAATCTTAAAATTCGGGTTGTTAATGTGGTTGATTTGATGCGTTTACAGCCTAATACCGAACATCCTCACGGGTTAATTGCAGAGGATTTTGACACTCTGTTTACTATTAATAAGCCGGTTATTTTTGCATTTCATGGCTACCCAACGCTTATTCATAGGCTTACGTACAAGCGTAATAATCATCATAATATTCATGTTCGCGGGTATAAAGAAGAGGGCACTATTACAACCGCTTTTGACATGACGGTATTAAACGAGATTGATCGTTTTCATTTAGTGTTAGACACACTGGAACGCCTGCCAAACTTGGGTACAAAAAGAGACGCACTAAAAAAACAGCTTGAAGAAAAGCTTGTTGAGCATAAAAAATATATTAATAAGCATGGGCAAGATCTCCCTGAAATTCGTAATTGGCAGTGGCATGCGCATCAATGAAATTTGTAGCTCAATCCACGATTAGTAAATTTGAAAATCTCGGTACAATTACCACTACACGCGGCAGCGCAATGAGCATCATGTAAGAGCAATTGCGCTCACGCCTACACAAGGACTTGCGCGTGGCATGGAAGTTGTTGACAGTGGCGGACCGTTACTTACCCCTGTTGCTAAAGGAACCTTATCGAGAATGTTTGATGTGTTTGGTAACACGCTTGATGGCGGTGATGAGCTTAAAGATGTTCCGTGGCGCTCTGTAAATAATAAGCCAGTGCCATTAACCGAACGGTCAACCCAATCAGAGGTTTTTGAAACCGGTATAAAAGTAATTGATGTGCTGGTACCGCTAGATCGTGGTGGCAATCTACCTGCTAAAATAAAATACAATTTTGCATTATGCAAATAAATAGATTGCAACATGCATTAAGCGTGCAATGCAAAATAGTTTATTTATATTTTTCAGTCGTTTAACTTTTGGAATGAAGCCTGCATTGATACTTACACTTAATCAATAGGGGCGAAATTATGAAACTAACGCAATTTGCCACAGCATGCCTAGTTTTTTTCCGTGTGCCGTGTACAGCCAACCATTTGAAACCTGTCCGAGTAAAGCTTTTTTAATACAGGACGCTAAAGCCCAACTTTATGGGATCGATTTAGTGTCTGCAAAACCAACCGTCTTATCGTCAGAGCTTACTTTTGAGAATGAAGTTAACAATGAAAGTGTAAATGCTGTCGGGTTTAATTATAAAGATCAGTATTTGTATGGTTTTAGTAAACAATTACCGAGTAGTGTTGTACAAATTGGCGAAAATTTTGAAATGAAGCGCATCAATGTACAAGGCTTACCTGTAACTAACTTTTACGTGGGTGATATTCAGGTGACTGGGGAGGGGGTAAGTCAGAGCGCGTCATACTATGTGTATCATCCAAACTTTGGTCTATACGCGATGAACTTAGATGGTGATTTAAATGCGCCGATTACTGCAAGCCGGCTTCCTAATACTAATACGTGGAGGCTGAGTATATTTGATTTTGCCTTTCATCCTACCAGTAATTTACTTTACGCAGTTGAGTCTAACGGTGACCTACATGAAATAGATATACTAACCAGTACCAGTAAGTTTATAACACAAGTCGATATTGGTGATGACACCGGTGCATTTGGCGCAGCTTATTTTGATATTAATGGGCAATTTTATTTTAGTAATAATAAAAGCGGTAAAATTCATAAAGTTGATTTAAGTATTAGCCCTGTTGTTGGCTACACCCCTGTTGCCAATGTATTTACCTCCGGCCCCAAATCAAGTCAAAACGATGGTGCGCGCTGTGCAATTGCTGATGTAAAAGTAACAGACAGCTCAATTGATTTTGGTGATGCACCAGCACCCTATAATACAAGTTTAGACAAAAGTGGCGCACGGCATTTATTTGACCCAACCAGCACTGGCAGTGATTTAATTTACTTAGGTGATTTGGTCGATGGCGAAAATATTAATACCGACGCAGATTTAATTAATACCCCAATTGATGCATCAGACGATGGAGTGAGTTTTGTAACGGCAATATCAGCTGGGCAAAACACTCAAATTATTGTTAACGCGTCAGCAGCGAGCTTTTTATATGCGTGGTTTGATTGGGATCAAAATGGCACTTTTAGTGAAGACGAGAGAATGATTACCAAGCTTGCAGTTAACCAAGGTGATAATAGTATTTTGGTTAGTGTGCCTAGTAATACCAAATCAGGTCAAACATGGGCGCGTTTTAGAGTAACAGATGGCACAGAGGCGTCACTTATTACTGCAACAGGTGGTGTGCTGGGCGGTGAGGTTGAAGATTATGAAATAACCACGTTCGCAAGTTCTGTATACCCGGGTGAAAACGATTGGGTAACTCTTGCCTATGAAGATAAATGGCCGTTTGCTGGTGATTACGATTTTAACGATTTAGTACTTAATTACAGAACTACCCAGTTAATAGAGGGGAGTAACGTTGTCGGTTATAAAATAGATGGGCAATTAATTGGTATTGGCGCAACGTACCACAATGGCTTTGCGGTCAGGTTAAAAGAGACCGTAGCGGGGAGTACCCGTACTATTTTTCGAGATGAAGTAGATGAAGATGCAATTGCGTTTGTGATTGATGGGCAGCTACAAAACGGCACTTATTTAGAAGCGGATAGAAACGAAGCCATATTAATATTTATGAAAGATACGTGGGCACATGTAGCTAAAGAGTCTGGCTGTAGTTATTTTAGAACAGAAGATAATTGCGATGAAAATGTAAAAGTAACATTTAGCATGACTATTCCTTTAAAAACCCCAAAAGCAAAAGCTGCATCGCCAGGAACACTCCTAGACCCATTTATTTTTGCCTCCGAGGGTTTTTATCATGGTGACTTTTTAGTCGATAAAGAAACAAGAGGTTGGGAAGTACATATTAAAAATCAGGCACCGACAGAAGCGTTTGACACGTCATTATTTAAGTATGCTGGCTCTGATGATGTCAGTGTGTCTGGCAATGGTTTGTATTTTTTAAGTGAAAACGGATTACCTTGGGCAATGGAGGTAGGTATGCAATGGTTACATCCGATTGAGGGCGTTGATATAACTGATGCATACAGCAGTTTTGCAGAGTTTGCACAGTCATCAGGTAAACAAAAACCGCAATGGTTTAACAATTACAGTATTAGTAATGTTGTTGTAAAAGGGGATCAATAATGAATAAGTCTATTGTCATTTTAGCATTATCGGTGGGTTTAACTGCTTGCGGCGGTGGGGACTCACAAGAAACCAAAGCACCGGCTGTAGCCACTGTATCCTCTTTGGCAGATACCAGTAAAGCAACTGGCTTGAGTGCAGTAAAAGTAGATGAGCAATTTAATCTCTCTACTAAGTATTCACTTGAACTCGATGTTGATTTAGGTCTTGGTGATGTAAGAGCGTATTTAAACGTATGTCAAAAGAAAGTCTCAGAACAGCGGGCAGATTATGATAATTGTATTTACAGAGGACCACTTAGTAATTCGATACTTGAAACACAGTTGGTATTGAGCAGGCAAGACATTGAGTTAATAGCCGAAATTTGGTTTTATGATACCTCAACCGCACCGCTTTTATACGCGTGGCAATATGAATCAACTGCAGAGCAGCAGCAATTTATAATGCGATAAACTTTTAATAAAACGGGAACAGGTTGGAAATTTATGTTTAAAACCTTAGGGTTCAATAGTTCGCAAAGTCTATTTTTGCGAATTATTTTTTTATCTGCAGCGCTGGTTTTTATTGCACTTGCATATAATCCATTAAATAATTTTTATGCAGATGTGTTTACCTCTTTGCGTATACAGTTATTATTTTTAGCGCTTGTATGTGGATTATTATTGCTAGCACTTAAATTATACAAAATAGGAGGTGGGGTGCTGCTAATCTGCGTGATTGGACTTGCTCCGCTTTTGTTTAGTTTTTCGAGCCCATCTTCTACTGATGGACGAGTGCTTACAGTTAAGCAAATAAACTTAAATTATAATAATAAAGACATTGAAACGCACTTATCAATATTATTACAGCAAAAATGGGATATAGTTATTTTACAAGAGTTTAGCGATAAAAACCGCAACCTCTTGAGTCGGTTTTTAACCACAACAGATATGTTTGGTTATGAAGAAGTTGAAGGTATTCCTTACGGTATTGTTGTTATATCACGCATACCTATGGTGTATAAGCATCAAATTAAATTAGATGCAGACAGATTAGGCTACCTCAAAATAAAGTTTTTGTTTGATGATAAGCTTTTAACGGCGTTTGTAGCTCATCCACCCTCACCACGCTCAAAACAGCATTGGCAAAATAGAAATACCTTACTGGCGGCATTAAATACAGCTGCGCACGAAGAGCAGAACCCGTGGATAATAGCTGGTGATTTAAATACCGTGCCTTGGTCTAGCTATTTTAATTGGTCTGACAGTAAAACATGTTTTGATAAGAGTCGTTATGTCAGTTTTATGCCATTTGAAAAAGGACGTTCTACTTTAACTGGGTTGCCTATTGATCATTGTATAATGAGCGAGAAAATCAGCTTACACAGATTAGAAGTTAATGACTTTAAAGGCAGCGATCATAAGATGCTGAGTTATGATTTAACTATAAATTAAAGGCTCTGAGTTAAACTCAGAGCCTTTAATAATATACTTTATATTTAAAGGTGTTTGCCTTTTTAAATCTTATGTTAAGAGAACTTTAAAGACTGTTTTATATCATGCACTAAGTGCTGAAAGTTACGTTTGTGAGGAAACAACATAAAAGCTGCTGTGGTTAAACATAGCGCTTTAAATTTAAACCCTAATTCACGGTAATATTCCCCATAACATTCACACATTCTAGCGCGAGCTTTGAGACGTGTTTTAACACCTATGTCATTTTTACACCGTTCGATAATTTGTTTCATCGCGTCTAATCTATTTTGTCTGTTCGCTGAAATGGAACCCGCCCTCATTAAATACCCCATAGATATTTGTTGAGAAAAAGCAACGTCGCCAATTCTGGCTAATTTTAACCAGCAATCCCAATCACTTGCGCTATTAAGTGAATTATCGAAATTACCGACATAGTTAATCGCAGATTTTTTTACTACGACGGATGACGTGCCTATCACGTTTGCAAATAACAATAAATCCATTGGAGATTTAAGGTTTTGATACCCCGTACACTCTCTATTTATACACGTTGAAAATTCAGGCCAATATGAAAAACAATCAATAATCGGTTCATATTGTTCATTCACATGCATATAATTTGTAAAACTGAGTACGCAGCGGCCATGTGTATTCATGTAGTTTATTTGATCAAATAGCTTGTCATCACTCCAATAGTCATCCGCATCTAAAAAGGCAATATACTCACCTTTAGCTTCTGCAATGGCTTTATTTCTTACACCAACCACCCCTGTATTTTGTTGCTTAATAACTCGAATATTAGGCAGCGTTTTTTTTACATTATCGAGCCATTCTATACTGCCATCGGTTGAACCATCATCGATTATGAGTATCTCGTAACTAATATTTTTTTGCCTAACAATGCTTGCTATTGCCTTAGCCAAATAGGGCTTACAGTTGTAATTAGGAATAATAATGCTTACTTCAATGCTCATTTTAGTCACCTTCGTGTTTTACAATGATGATAACTACGCAAGATAAGCGCCAATGATTTTAATGCTCCACAGCGCTGTTTTTCGTTTAATGGTTTGCATATTGCGATAGTTCTTCGCAAATTGAGTTTTAAACCCGTATTCATGCTGTTTTTCAGCGGGCATGGTTCTTGCGATGTAACAGATAAGTTTATCTGGAGTTTTTACTATGAAACATATTGGTATTGTCGTTCCAAGCTTCCACATTCCATCAGAGACGTTTGTTGTAACTGAAATTAATGCCCTTGTGAATGCAGGGCACAAAGTAAGTGTACTAACGTTCGAAAATTTAAATTACTGCGTAAATTTAAACAAAGATGTGCAAATTATTGTAATAAAAAAATCAACGCAACTGGCTATTAACGCTGCATTAAAAAGGCCACTAATGGCGTTAAAAAGCAGCTTTATAGCCAGTCAGTTTTCGTCTATTTCAGTCATGTCGTTAATGGGTTATGGGCTTAATATTGCTGAGATTATTCGCGTACGTAAAATTTCTCATATTCATTGTCACTTTATGCATGCGCCGCTTGCGTACTCCATTATTGCCAGCAAAATTGCCGGTGTGACCGTCTCCTCCATTGGTCATGGTCACGATGTATATGTAAATGATGCTGATTTAAAGCTTAAATTATCGTTATGTGATTTCTCAGTTGCAGTGTGCAAAGACATGGCAGTAAAGCTTAGTAAATACAGTACAGGTAAAATTCAGCTACTGCACTGCGGTATAGACTTGAGTTTATTTAACAATAAACCAAAGCGTTTAAGTGAATCGGTAAACCTTATTTTTGTTGGTCGATTAATTGAAAAAAAGGTCTGCAATTTTTATTACCTGCGATGAAAAAGTTAAGTAAAAAATACCCTATATCTTTAGATATAGTTGGTGATGGTCCTTTATTAAACGATTTAAAATACCTATGTGAAGAACTGGGAATTGTGAAAGAAGTGAATTTTTTAGGTGTAAAAAGTCCACAATGGCTATCAATAAACACCAGTAACTATTCCGCTTTAATCGCGCCATTTTGTGTATCTAAAAATGGCGATCGCGATACAGGTCCTATTGTATTAAAAGAGGCGATGGCTAGTGGTATTCCTGTATTGACAACTGAGTTGATGGGGGCAAAGGAAATTGTTAACGATTCAGTTGGATTAAAATGCGAGCCTTCGAGCATTTCGGGTCTTGAGAAGATGTTAATTGCGTTCTGTGAGCTAAACCCATATGAGCGACATGCCAAAGGGCTAAATGACAAAAAAAAGTCGTTGCTAAAAAAGTTTAATGCAAATTCTTCAAGCTAAAAAGCTTTCTCACTGGGTACAAAGCCTCTAGGTGTCATTATGAATGGAATTAAGCAAATCGCATACTTTGGTTTATCTACTTTATTTCTTAAAGTGTTAGGATTTGCTTTGTTACCTATTACTACACGTATTTTAACGCAAGCTGAGTTTGGTGAGTTAAATTTTTTAGTCTCAATATCGGCGGTCATGTCGTTGTTTTTGTGCTTAGGATTACCTGAGCTTCTGTTTAAGCAACAAATGAGCAATCCACAACAAAAACGCGCTCTATTTCGAGATGCACTGATTTTATGCGTCGTTTTTTAGTTGTATGTTTGTATGTATATTATTTTATTATATTGAGCCTTTTAGATCACTTCTTCCAGTCACATTAAATCCATTAGATATAAAACTGTTAGCGGTTAACTTGGCGCTATCGTCGGTGCTTTCAATATTGTTTTGCTATTTTAGATACTACGAAATGGCTAAGCAGTTTTGTATTTTAGCCGTACTTCAAGGCGCTGGCCAAACGCTCTTTACTTTGGTTTTACTTTATTTAGGGTATGGCGTTACAGGGGTTATGGCATCGGGCGTAGTATCAAGTACTGCAGTGCTATTTATTGCTTTATTGTTAGTTGTTAAACAGCTTGGTATTAGTTTTAAATTTATCTCATGGAATATAAGTTATAAAAATGGATTGTTTTTAATCAGTATTATTGCGTCTTCACTGTTTGTGTATGCAAATAATGGGGCTGAAAACTGGTTTATAGTGGCAAGTGAGGGGAAAGAAAAACTGGCTCAATATTATGTGGCTTTACAGTTTGCTGTAATGACCTCATTTACCTTTGAACCAATAAGAATGTGGTGGTTTTCTCGTCGCTTTAATGAGTTGGCCCAAAGCCGTAAGCGCTATGCGTATTTATGCGAGCTGTGCTTAGATATTGGCATTTTACTATGCGCATTAATGCTTATAGTTACTCCGCATGCGTTTAGTTTGGTGTTACCAATAGGGTATCAACTAAATACTTGGCTGTTGCCTAGCCTCATTTTTATTGTGGTTATTAAGCATCACAGCGATTTACTCAATATAGGTTGCTACACCCAATACAATGGGGTTTTTGTAACTGTCGTTAATGCAATTAGCGCATTGGTTGTATTGTTTTTGTTGGCTGTTTTAGTGCCTCGCTATAATGTGTTTGGGGTGGTTATTGCACTGGCGACTGCTCAGCTAATTAAAACCAGTTTACTTGTGATGATAAGCCAAAAACTTGAAAAGATACCATTGAGCGTAAAAAGTTTAGCCCCTAGCTGGGGGTGTTTTTTACTGATTTATATACTGAGCGTTTTTGATTTGGTGCAATATGTATTATGGCAAAGTGTTACGTTTATCAGTTTTATAGTTATTCTTTTTTATAAATACAAGCAAACAATTATGGCGCTTACCCAGCATTTAGTGCGGGGTAAAGTACATGATTAACTGGTACAAACAACATTGTTTAATAATAAATGGGTTTTTTGTAACCCTATTAACACTGATGCTGTATACGCTATTTGGTCCAATTGCGGCGTTTGCATTACTGCTGCTGCCATTTGCTGGATTTATTGCTATAAAAATCAGTACCGTGTTTATCATCCTATTTATCTTATTTAGTTACTTTAGGATACACGAAGTTTTTGTATTTTTAATGCCTCTCAAAATCCCAAAATTGCTCGCATTAGCTTCTTTGTTAGCAATTGCATGGCATTTATTTATCTCAAAATCATTAAAGCCTCACTGGAGCTCAACACATTTGGTGTTTGTAATTTGGTTTGCTTGGCTAACTGTGTGTGTATTTAGTGCAGCCAACAAAGCAATGGCAATTGAGTACTGGATTGGAGTGTTGGTTAAAGTGTTTATTATGGTGTTTGCTATTAGCTGGTGGCTTACGCGGTTCTCACATTTTAGCTTTGTACGCATGGGCATTATGATCTCTGGTATTACGGTCGCTTTAGTGGCTTTGAGTAATAAAATGAATGGTATAGGACTTGTGGAAGGCACGCGCGTGACAATTTCACGGGAGTATCGTTCACAGTTGGGTGATCCAAACGATTTGTCGTTAGTGCTCATGTTTCCTGTTTCATTTTTAGCCGCAGAGCTGTTTGATTCAGGGAGTAACAAATACCGTCGAATTTTTGCAGCAGTGGGATTGTTGTTAACTATTTCAGGGGTTATTGCTACGCAGAGCCGAGGAGGTTTGCTAGGAATTGCAGCTATTTTGAGCTTTTTCTTATATCAAAAAGTCAAAAACCCGATTGTTGTAGGTATGTGTGCAGCCGTCGCCATGGTGGCAATGATGGTATTTGCAGGCATTGGCGACAGACAAAGTGGTGGTGCTGTTGAAAGTGGCGTTGATGAGTCTGCTATGGGGCGTATTTATGCGTGGCACGCTGCAATTAATATGGCTCTTTCAAACCCATTAACGGGAGTAGGTGTTGATAATTTTTATGTGAATTATTATTTTTACAGCCCACATTGGGATGGCAAGAATCATGCAGTGCATAGTACATGGTTTCAGGTTTTAGGAGAGACTGGCTTTGTAGGCATAGGTATATTTGCACTTTTAATAGCCAGTATTTACCGTAGCCTTTCTAGAGTGTATTGCATTAATTCACTTAATTATAATGACCAAGTTGCTGTGAACGCGAATGCGTTAAAAGCAGGCTTAATAGGCTTTATGGTTGCAGGTACATTTTTAACGCAAGCATTTACTTGGCCGCTTTATATTATTTTAGCGCTTACTATTGCGCTTGAAAAAGTCACAATCGAAGGCAATAAGGAATAACACTATGATGGTACATGTTAAACATTGGCTTAAAAGTAGTCCTCATCCTTTTGCAAAGTCGCTATTTCATTTTGCAAAAAATATTCGCAATCCACAAATGGTGGTCATTCCGCTTGTTCATTCATCGCTTTATTTTATTCATCAATTTTTAAAGCAGTTTTGCCACGAACTGTTAAGAGTTGTTTATTACACACCGCTTTTTAAAAGCCAAATAAACGGCAGTAAAAAGCAACTTTTTTTGTATTCGGGTATGCCACAAGTACTCGGGCAGCTTAATATTGAATGCAGTAATAACGTGAGAATGTCAGGTATTTCTACATTTTGTGGGCGAGTAGGAGGATCAATTATCCCTTCATTAACAATAGGTAATAATGTTGATATTGGCTGGCAAAATGCATTTTCGGTAGGGCGAAATATTACCCTTGAAGATGACGTACGTTTAGCTGGGCGTGTTTTTTTAGCTGGCTTTCCTGGGCATCCGGTTGATTGTGAGCGCAGAGCTCAAGGCGAAAGTGATGACGAGTCTCAAATTGGCGATATTATCATTAAACGCGGAGCATGGTTAGGCACGGGGGTAACGGTGCTTGCGGGTGTCACAATTGGGGAGGGCGCCATTATTGGTGCAGGCAGTGTGGTGACCAAAAGTATTCCTGCTTTTACTATTGCAGCGGGCAATCCGGCCAAAGTAGTAAAAAACATAAAGGAGTCATAACATGAAATATATTGTTTTTGGTGAAGATTGGGCAAGTCACCCCAGTAGCACTCAGCATTTATTTGCGCAGCTGGCTAAAAATCACGAAATTCACTGGATAAATTCAATCGGGATGCGTAAGCCATGCTTTAAACGCAATGATTTAAAACGTGTATGGAGCAAGTTTAAGCAGTTTTTTAGTAAATCAACTAACACAGCAATTAAAACGCCACGTTCTATGCAGGTTTATAAATTACCGGTATTACCCTGGCATGATAACGCCTTGGTAATGCGTTTTAATAAGTGGGTTTTTTCTACGTGTTTTAAGCATGTTAACCGTGATGAACCTATTACCTATTGGCTAAGTGTTCCCACCGCAGAATACTTATTTACAAAACATGCTCACGATAAACTGATTTATTATTGCGGTGATGACTTTAACGCTCTTGCAGGTGTAGACGCTCGTTTAGTTGCACCATTTGAAAAAAACTTAATACACAAAGCCGATTTAATTTACGTTATAAGCCAATTTTTGATGAATAAAATGCCTAGCTATAAAACTAAAATGCTTAGCCATGGTGTGAGTTACGAGTTGTTTACTTCAAAAACAGATATAGCCTCTGAAATAAACACTCTAAACGGACCTATCATTGGTTTTTACGGCAGTATTAATGAGTGGCTTGATATTACGTTATTAATTGCACTGGTTGCACAAAGGCCCAATTATCAACTTGTGCTGGTGGGAGATATTGTTTCGTGCACATCAAAGCTGCTGCAATTTAAAAATGTGACGCATATACCGGCTGTAGATCATGAACGTTTAGTGAGTTTTGCTTCGCATTGGGATGTATCTATTTTACCGTTTGTAAACAACGAGCAAATTAGAGCGTGTGATCCACTAAAGCTAAAGGAATATTTAGCACTGGGGCTTCCCATCGTTGCTACGAAATTCCCCGCTGTTGTGCGATACGAATCAGACATTTATATCGCTAAAACACATGCCGAGTTTATTAGTAAGGTAGATGAGGCCATTGGGCTTAGTAAAAACCAATTATGTGCACTCAAACTATCACAGCAACGTTTAGCTCAAGGTCATAGCTGGGAGTCAAAAGCGTTGGCGGTTCAACACGATTTGTCTACTTTAAATCACGCCGTATAGTGTTGGCGTGATTACATTTTAAAAATACTCCAAAACATAGCTAAAGCTCAGTATGAACACTCAGTACAAAGCTAAAATATAACCTCAAAAAATAATCATACCCCATTAATCGTCATATTGGCGCGGCCTGTGCAACTCCCTTACTAAAGAACGATATTTGCAGTTTAAATTTTTATTTTGCAAAGAGTCGTTAAATTTCGCATAGCAATATGCAAATAAACGGGTAGGGATTATGTTAGTAAGAGAGCAAATTAAACGGCTACTTTATTTAACCTTGTATGCGATGTATACAAGGGCAAAGCTGTTTGTAATACCGCTTTTAATTATTCCTTCGGTGATTATTTTATTAGCGGCCACAGCGCAAAAACAATATACAAATCACGCGACTATTTTAATTGAAGAGTCTGCGTTACTTAACCCATACCTTGATGACCTATCTTTCTCTTTTGATTTATCAAATAGAATGGCGGCGCTTCGCACATTAGTTATAAGTAGAAAAGTACTCATAACAGTGGCAAAAGAAACGCAGTTAGTGCCAGAAAATGCGTCACCGGCAGAAATAGAAAAAATCCATCAAAAGCTATCGCAATCACTTACGCTGTCGTTGGTTGGAGATGAGCTTGTTCGGGTAAACTTTATTTGGCATGACCAATCAAAAATGAAATTAGTATTAGAAAAAGTAATCGAAAAGTTTATTGAACGTTTATTAGCCCCTACACGCGCATCATTAGATACCTCTGAGCAGTTTTTTTATCAACAACTGATGAGTCTGCGTGAAGAGCTTGAGCTTTCAGAAGAATCGTTAGCAATATTTAAAGCTAAAAATAGCAATACACTTCCTGCGGTATTAAATAGTAATCGTCAAACCTTTGATAAATTGTTGAGCGACCAACAGCAAAAGACCATTACTTTATCAGGTGCACAAGCAAAGCTTAAAGCACTGACAACTAAAATGGGACAAGCTAACCCAATTTTAGGTCGCATAGAGGAAAAAATTATTATTGCAGAGTCAGAATTGAGCTTTTTAAAAACACGCTATACCGAAAAGCACAGCAAGGTTATTTCTAAAAAACGCGAGCTGCAAAGTGTTCGTAACTCTCAGCAGTTATTGATTGAAAATGGCAAAAATTTAGATCCCACCAATATTGAGCAGTTATGGCAAATGGCAAACACCTTACCTAGCGGCAAAGATAACGAAAGCAGCGTACTTGTGTCACAAATTTTAAAATTAGAAGAGGCTAAAAATGCCGTGACTCAACATCAGCAAGAGTTCGAGATGCTTGAACAGCAAGTTAATACTTTGTCTGAAAGACTTTTAGTAACCAGTGATGTTGAAAAACAATTAAGAAAATTAGAGCGCGATTACGATGTTAAGCAGTCGCTTTATAAAGACATGTTAAGCCGCTACGAAATGGCGAAGGTAACAGGAAAGCTTGTGAAGTATGAAGGCCCCGATAAAGTAAAAACTATCGAGCGCGCATACAGCCCAACTCAACCAATTAACACGTCTTTAGTTGTATCAATCATTGTAGGCATCGTTTTAGGTCTATTCACAAGTAGCACCGTTGTGTTTGTTGCCACCTTATTTGATAGCCATCTAAAAGATATTCAAACCATAGAAAAAATATCTGCTTTAGAGGTCGTAACTATTTTACCCATTGTGAAAAACACACCCGTTGATTTGGTCTTTAACTCATCAATAAACTCTATTGAACAGGGGAAATAACATGAATGTACTGCATTTGGTTCAACATTTTAAAATAGGGGGCCTTGAAAAAATGGCCGTTACTTTGATTCAAAAAAGCCAATTTGCTGATTCCAGTGTGGTTGTGTCTCTTGAGGGAACGTTGAGTGAAGCAATCGAAGAGTGGCCTAAGTTAGCATTATTTCAACATCGGTTAATCTGTTTAAATAAGGCAGAAAAATTTGATTTAAACACGGTTAAAAAGCTTTCTAAAATCATTAAAAAGCACAACATAGACGTTATACATAGTCACCATATTGGCCCTATGCTTTATGCAGGTATAACGTGCTTAATAAACCGACACGTTAAACATGTGTCGACTATTCATGATGCGTGGTATTTAAAAGATTTTAAACAGCGCTTAATAACCAAAGTATTAAATAAATTAACCACAATACACTGGGTTGCCGATGCACAGGTTGTGGCCAGAGACTTTTATAATGAAACTGCAATCAAAGCAGATAAAACAATACTCAACGGTATTGATTTTAATAAGTTTATTTGTATTGACGAATCACAAGCGCGCAAACAGTTAAATTTGCCGCTGGATATTAATTTAGTTGGCTGTTCGGCCAGGTTAGAGCCTGGCAAAGGGCATTTTGCACTTTTGAGATTATTGTCCTCATTACCCGTTTACACAGAATTAGTGTTTGCAGGCAGTGGTAGCTTACACAATAGACTAGTTGAATACGCCACTGCACTTGGAATTTTAGAACGAGTACACTTTTTTAGGAAATGTACAAAAAATGCCGCTATTTTACTCCGCGATTAATGTTATGTGCCTGTATTCACAAAGAGAAGGATTGCCGTTGTCTATTTTAGAGTCAATGGCTTGTGGGAAAACTATAGTTGCCACAGACGTGGGCGGAATTAGTGAAGTACTTACTAGTGAACAAGGCGTTTTAGTAAAACCAGGGGATGAAACAGGGCTGAAAACTGCGCTTATAGAAGCAATGTATATTAAGCAAGGTGACTGTATACGAGAGCATATAATTTCAATTGCTAATGCAAAAAAAATGAGTGCACAGTACGACCATTTTTATAACGGTTTAACATCATAAGGAGAAAATAATGACTTTTTATTAATTATACTGGTGATGTTAATTGTACTTGTTGTCTATCATCATGTTGGATATGTAGCGTTGTTAACGCTTTTTAGTCGCCGTAGTTATAAGCGTTTTGTGTTTGCTAAAAACACAAAAGCGACCACGCGTTTTGGTATTTTAATTTGTGCTTACAATGAGCAAGCCCACATTAAAGAAAAACTGCATAACTTGGGCGCTATGCTTTACAACACACAAATGTATGCCATTCATGTTTATTTAGATGGTTGTACAGATAACACTTATGAAGAGGCTATGCTGGCTCAATCGCATTTAGCTAAGCAAAATGTAGTGTGTCATTTGCATTTTAATAAGCAAAATCGTGGTAAAGCGTATGGTATCAATGAGTTAATTAAATTAGCCAAACCAAATTACGATGTGTTGCTGTTTACAGATGTTAGTGCATTACTCAGTATTGATGTACTAAATAATATTGATGATGATTTTAAAGACACAAAAATTAATGTCATTACAGGCGTTTATATTTTAGATGATGAGGCAACAGCGGAGCAAAAACATTATTGGCAGTATCAAAATAATGTGAAAAGTATGGAGTCGTCACTCGGGGCTGTGATTGGTGTACCGGGCGCTATGTTTGCTATTCGTTCTGAGCACACTGATTTACTTGATGAAAACACAATTAATGATGACTTTATTCTTACTATGAATGCGTTAAAAGACGGTGGGAAAGCCGTGGTAAACGCCAATATTAATATTGTTGAAAGAGAATGTGATGAGCAGAGCCATGATTATGCAAGACGTGTAAGGCTCGGTGCAGGTAATTGGCAACAAATTAAACTACTTATAAAGTTATTAAGCCCTAAATTAGGGTGGGTTAGTTTTAATTTTATTTCGCATAAAGTGCTAAGGGGGGTGATGCCAATTTTGCTTGCCTTAATTTATAGCTTATTGCTTTGTATGTTGCTTTTTTCAAGTTTACTATTCCCCAAATTATTATGCGGTGCCATCGTGCTACTACATGGTATTGAACTGTGTAAAAAAGTATTTAAGATCTCGGTAAAAATCCCTATTGTAGATAAAGTAAATTACATTCTTAATGCCTATTTTTTAGCACTGTGGGGCATTATTAAATTTGAGCGAGGTGACTATAAAAAACATTGGCAACGAGTGCATGCTCGCAATAGTGAACAAAATGGTTCAATTAAAATCATTAAACGCTGCATTGATATTGTAGGCTCTGCGACGGGGTTAATTTTGTTGTCACCGGTTATGTTATTGGTTGCTGTAATGATAAAGCTTACCTCTCGAGGTCCGATATTATTTAACCAACTACGCGTAGGTGAAAGTAGTGATACTTTTGTAGCGTTGTTTGACGTGCTTAAATTTCGTTCTATGGTTGTTGATGCTGAGGTTAAAAGCGGTGCTGTGTGGGCTGTTAAAGATGATCCAAGAATAACTCCGATAGGCAAATTTATTCGTAAAACCCGATTAGATGAATTACCACAACTGTGGAATGTGCTTATGGGGGATATGTCGCTTATTGGCCCTCGGCCAGAGCGGCCAGTGTTTTATTCAAAGCTTGAGAAGGATATCCCTTATTTTTCACAGCGCACATACGGTATTAAACCGGGTATATCTGGGCTTGCGCAAGTTATGAACGGCTACGATGAAAGCATTGATGATGCAAGAAACAAAATAGGGTGGGATTATGCGTATATGTTGAGCACTTCATCACCACGCAGTTGGTGTTACATGGAGCTGACAATATTTTTTAAAACCTTAGTTGTTATATTCACTGGCAAAGGGCAATAATTGTTTTTGCATAATGCAATAGTACTCCCAGTACTCAGTTGCATTATGCTTTATTTTTCTCTCAACATTCTTCAATAAAATTAAAATTCATTAATTATCAATAATTTAAAGTTGGATCGTTTCTTGTAATAGTTATATTGAAATTAATTATTTAACAGGTAACGACCATGATAAATTTAGCCAATGCACAAGCGCATAAAATAGTATCACTTCCTAATGACTTTTCAGGGTTTGCAGTTGATGGATTTAAAGATGAGTTTGAAGGGTTAGTTGATACGGACACTGATTTTATTATTTTAGACTTTTCAAAAACTGAGTTTATAGATTCATCAGGTATTGGTGCCGTTGTATTCCTTTACAAAAGAATCGAGAAAAAAAGCCACAAATTATCTTTGCTCAATGTAACAGGGCAGCCCTTTAAATTAATGAATTTGCTTAGAGTGGATAAAACCATTCCATTTATTGATTCAATTTAACGGTATAAGGAGAGGGATATGAAAGCACACATTTTTATAATCATATCGTTGCTTTTAAGTGGGTGTGCTTCTTGGCCTGATGAAGGACAAGGAGGTTGGGCAGAAAAGTACCAAAATTATCCTTTGGAAGATGATCAAAGAGATAATAATTTCACACAACCAGAAGATGTAGTAAGAAGTGAATTTGAACATCTTGTTTTAAAACTAGAGCTTTTAAAGTCACAAGATATTAAAGCGTGTATGCCAGCTCAGCTTTTAAGGGCGCAAATATATGAAAACCGTATTCGCAGGCTTATTGGTGCACAAATGTGGGAAGACGCAGAACATGATTTACTTATTCATTATCATGGGCTTAATCAGTTAACAAACCACTTTGATACGGTTCAAAAGCTGACTCAATGTGCTGTTGTTAAATCCTCAAAACCGGCTTTGTTTTCGGTTAAAAAGCAAGTTACTGATTTACTCAATAGTGATAATCAATTTGCATTTAAAGCGTTTGAGATCACACCTAAATATGCCGTAAGACTCGCACAAGCTGCCGATTTAGCTAAGCAACTAGAGAGTATTTCAATTTTGTTAGTCGGGCATACGGACTCTGTAGGTGAAATGAGCAGTAACTATGAGCTTGCTCTAAAAAGAGCTGAAACAGTTAAACATTGGCTCGTTGTTTATGGAGTGCCGGTGCAAAATATTACAACGCTTACACAAGGTAGTTTAAAACCATATAGCGAGCAGCCTAAAACCGATAGCGTGCGACATTCTGATAGACGTGTAGAGGCAATTATACTGGACGCTAACAATAATAATTTACAAGATAACAAAGCTAAATCGCTTGTTAATTGGACCAAAATTATTAAAAGCAAACAGGAGTAAGTTATGAAATATCTATTTACGATTGCTTTATTACTTTTTTCATTTGGTGCTTATTCAGCTAACGATGATATTGACTCTGAAGTGCAAGTCGGCAACAAATTATTTTTATACATCCCAGGCGAAATAGACTTTGATACCACATTTGAAGTTGATAAAAAAGGACAAATTAATCTGCCAGAAATAGGTCAATTTAATGTAGCCGACAAAACGATTTCACAAATTGAGCAAGAACTTGTTCCTGTGCTTGCCGCTTTGTTTGTTGCAATGGATGACTTTTATATAGAAATACGCAGTAGAGACATTCTTATAAATGTACTGGGGTATGTAAATACACCGTCGCAAGTGAGTATTCCCGATGATGGTAATATTCAAATGGTTATTTCGAAGGCGGACGGTTTAAAACCAGGCGCCCAGTTAGACAGAATGCAAATAAGACGTGGTGATGAAATTATTGAGTTTGATTACAAGGGCTACCTAGACTCAGGTAATATTAACTTGTTACCCGTACTAAAAAGTAAAGACACTGTATTTGTGCCGGTATCGCCTTTACTGGGAAATGTACAAATAGACTTTGATGCGCAAACACTTAGCGCCACGGGCGATGCGAACGACAGTAATGCAATAACCATTTTAGGTGAAGTACATAATCCGGGCAGTTTTTCATTTAAAGAACAGATGAGTATTTTAGATGCCTTGATGCGTGCAGAAGGGGTTACGCGTTATGCTGATGTGACAAAAATAAGGGTTATTGTAGACAAAGCACCGGTCATTTTTGATTTAAAAGCGTATTTAGATAAACCGTCGGATAGCACCATGCAATTGCTGCAACCGGGCTCTACTGTGTATGTGCCGATTATGGTTGATGACGTAAATACAACCTCTCGCACGGTGTATATTATGGGTGAAGTGCAAAAACCGGGGGCGTATGAGGCAGCCGACAGTACCAATTTTTTAGATATTTTAGCCAATGCAGGGGGACCAACCCGTTTTGCAGAAACCCGCCATATTAAAATATTAACCCCAGAAGGCGAAAGTATTGTATTTGATTTACAAGGTTACAGTGAAGGTACTGTGACAACCAAGGTTCCTGATTTAAACCCAGGGGATGTTATTTTTGTGCCTGAGAAAACAGATGTAAACGAAAAAAGCTGGCTTAAAATTCCAACCAAACGTGCCATTAAAATTATAGGTGCTATTCAATCTCCTGGTCGGTATGAGTGGAGCAATGAAATGGATTTTACGGATTTACTCGCACACGCAGGTGGACCAACCAAAGGCGCAAATATCAATGATATAAAAATACTGCGTAACGGCGATGTAACACAACGCTTTGATTTAGAAAAATACACCATTACTGATGGTGATACACCGCTGCCAAACTTGGTGGCGGGTGACACCGTAATTGTTGAAGAGTTACCCGTTGACCCTGCGGATAATAAATCTCAGTGGATACGTCAAGAATCAAGTAAATCTATTTATATTATGGGACAAGTAGGATCGCCTGGGCGTTATTCATTTAACGAAAACATGCATTTTATTGATATTTTGGCTGCAGCAGATGGTCCGACTGGCAGCGCGGATATACGCAACATTAGAATAACGCATCGAAATGGTAACCGGGCTAAAGTGAGTAAGTTAGACTTGGCAATGTATTTTGAAACGGGCGACGAAACGCTATTTCCCAATGTGTTACCCGGCGATACTATTTTTGTTCCTGAAAAAAACAAAGATTGGTTACGTACACCAAAAGATCGCGTTGTGCGCATTATGGGGGCTGTTCAAAAGCCAGGTAGATATAACTTTGACGATACTATGTCTATTTTAGATGTATTAGCAGAGGCGGGAGGCCCTTCTAACTCGGCACTTATTGATAAAATAGTGGTTATTAATCACTCATGTTGTAAAGAGCAGTCTCGGATATTTGATTTAGAGGCATTTATTAAGTCACCTAACTCGGCAAATATTCCAGTATTAAGAGCGGGTGATACGCTATACGTACCAGACAAAGGTCAAGACTTACTGAGTCAATTTAAAGATAATTTCTTAGATGTGATTACTATTTTAGCGTTAGTGGTGGGACTATGAAGCTTATACCTAAGCAGTATCATGAACTAGAAGTAATCTGTAATACGATGATTGACGACAGTGCTCGTTGCGTTACATTTATATCATTATGCGGCTCTGAGGGGTCATCGAGTGCTTGTGTAAGTGTTGCTAAGCGGCTACAAAGCCAACACAAGTCGGTACTGATCATAGATTTAAACCCTATAAATACGTTTAGTTCAGACGATAAATTGCCAACAGCATGCAACCCATGGCGATTTGATGATATTTCGTGTCAGCTAGGCGTAACAAATTATCAAGAGGTTAGTTTATTAACTATCAAAAACTTAGCGGCTATAGAGCCTGCTAAAAACAAGCATGTACTCAATGATGCAGTGGCTCGATTAAAGCAAGAGTACGACTACATTTTAATAGATATGTCACCGGCATTAAAATTAAATAGAAATAATGTACCGTTGCATTCATTGAGTCTTTGCAGCGAACTCACGTTTGTTACAGTGGCATTAGGCGTTAACGATGAAGAGTCGTTATGTAAAGGTATTAAAGAATTAAAACAAGCAGGGCACAGCAATATAAAAATACTGATTAGCCAGCATAATTTTGCGCCACTTGGCGAACGCATAGTCAAATTTTTACAAAAGCATAGTGCTAAATGGCCAAAGTTATGCACTAACCTTATGGCAAAAATCAACAAACAAAGATGGTTATTTGAGCACCACTGAGGGCAATATGGATATATTATTTGAACGACGTTTTGAACTGTTATGGCCAACGCTGAGTGAAATACGCCAAATTCTTAAACATGTTTTAGGCGCTCTTAATGTAAAAAAGATGAAGTTGATGCTGCCGGGTTGGTCGCGACTGAGTACCTAACTAACCTTATTAGGCATAATCAGGGCTCTGAACACCATATTTTACTTCGAATTAGTAAGGCTAATAATGATAGCTATACATTCACATTTATTGACGAATTGACCCCTTATAATCTTTTTAAAAACAACAATTCAACGTGGAAAATCGATTCAGGTGACTTAGTTGAAGGCGGTATGGGAGTGGAGCTCATCCGCCATTATTTTAAAGAAGCAGATTATATAACTTATGAAGGTAAAAATTATTTTTCTTTTCCTTTAGAGCACATAGACAGCCGACCCACGGTTATTTATGTTGATGATGATGTAACCCAACTTGCGTTGATGAGTGCGTATTTAAAAGATAAATTTCAAGTGATTGCATGCCAAAGCATAGAGGCGGGGTGGCAAGCTATTTTAACCGCCGATGCGAGAATTTTATTGCTCGATCATAAATTAAAAAATGGCACTTGCGAGCCTCTTTTAGAAAAGCTTAATCAGTCTAATTTAAAGTCACAGTTGTCGGTGGTAATGCTAACAGGGGATGATAGTGAAGAAGTTATTCATAAAATAAATCGATTAGGTGTAGATGACTACTTAATTAAGCCTGTTAAAAAAAATAAATTACTGCAAAGTATTGAACGTGTGACGCACCGTTTTGCGTATTTATCTTATCAAACTACGTTTGAATCAACACCCGCTGTAATACACATGCAAAAATGATAAAAGTGCTCACCTTTTTGGTTCTATTAGCTTAGGTAATGGCGGCGATTTTTTTATGCCCATTAACCATGAGTGTAGTGCATTTGTCCTTGGCGATATGATGGGACATGGTTTGCAGGCACTTAAAGAAAGTTTTGCTATTAAGGGATTTATAAGTGGTTTTTTAGCCACAGGGCTCCCTTACCAACATATGTTAGCCGCACTTAATAATGCGCTTTACAAGCAGCAGCTGTGTAAATCGAGCTTAGTAACGCTTGTTATTTGCTTTATTGAAAACAATAAAATGTACTGGTTAAATGCAGGTCACCCACCGCCGGTTGTTTTACTCAGCGAAGGTGAAATAAAGCAATTGTCAGGCACAGGCCCTCTTTTAGGTCTTTCAAAAGACCATAACTATACCCTTTATGAAACTGCCCTTGATGATGTTGAACATATTCTACTTTATACCGATGGTTGGACTGAAAATCGTTTTACTGATAAAGATGAAATAAGTGAGATAGGTAAAATTATACCGAGGAATTATAAATCAGGTGAAGACTTTGCTCATACATTGTGGAAAAACTCACAAGTAACACTGTCCAAAGAAATAGATGACGCATCGCTTATTGTAATTAATTGAATTTGCTTTAATTAACATTCTATAGTTAAATCATTAGGGAAATATTAGTGTTCTAAACATTGCTGATCTGCTAACTAGGGAATGAAAAATGCCACCAACTGTTTTAATTGTTGAAGATACTCAATCTCTTGCAATGATGTACCAATCTTACTTACTACCTACTGGTGTGAATACGCTTGTGGCAAGTGATGGCGCAACCGCCATAGATATTATTAAAAAGGTACAGCCGGATTTAATCGTGCTCGATGTCATGTTACCAGACATGAATGGGCTTGATATTTTAGCAACATTGGAGCCAGATAACTGCCCTCAGGTTGTTGTTTTAACAGGTCATGCAACAAAAGAAATGGCCATTCAGGCAATAAAGCTTGGGGCAAGTGATTTTTTAGAAAAGCCAATAGAAGCCGATCGTTTTAGAATTACTGTTAATAATGCGCTTAAAATTAAAACCCTAAAGCAAACCGTTACACAATATAAAAACAAATACGAGAACGGTAAATATTTTGATTTAATTGGCAGCTCAAAGCAAATGCAGTCTGTTTATCAAATTATAAGCTCTGCTTCTGTAAGTAAGGCAACCGTATTTATTACAGGTGAAAGCGGCACAGGTAAAGAGTTGTGCGCGCGAGCTGTGCATCAAGCGTCTAGTCGATCTAATCAACCTTTTGTTGCGCTGAACTGTGCAGCTATTCCGAAAGATTTAATTGAGAGTGAGATTTTTGGGCATTTAAAAGGGGCCTTTACTGGCGCAATAGCGAATAGAGTCGGTGCTGCAGGTCAAGCTAATGGTGGTACATTATTTTTAGATGAACTTTGTGAAATGGATATTAATTTACAAAGTAAACTCCTTCGTTTTATACAAACAGGTAGTTATCAGCAAGTTGGTAGTGAGAAAGTAGTTAAAGTGGATGTTAGATTTGTGTGCGCAACAAATAGAGATCCCCTTGTTGAAGTGGAAAATGGCCGATTTAGAGAAGATTTATATTACCGATTACACGTTATCCCCATAGAACTACCTCCCCTTAGAGAGCGCGGGCAAGACATTATAGAAATTGCCGAAGCATTATTTGTTAAAATAGCTAAAGATGAAAACCATCCTTTCAAAGGCATATCAGAGGACGTGAAACAACTGTTAATGCAATACAGTTGGCCAGGAAATGTTAGGCAGCTAGAGAATGTGATACGCAATGTATTGGTGCTTCATCCGGAACAATACATAGACAGTGATATGATCCCAGCTCTACCAGCGAGTTCAAAAAAGCAGGTTGAGCAGCAATCTATTACCAATGAAATTGCGCCAACCGGTGACACAACGTTTGATTTACCTAATGCACAAAGCGATGTAAAAGCACTATGGCTTGCAGAAAAAGAATACATTGAGCACGTTATAAAAATATGTTCGTCAAATATACCCAAAGCAGCATCGTTACTTGATGTTAGCCCATCAACACTTTATAGAAAAATCAAAAGTTGGGAAGAAAATCAGTAACGTCATGACCTGTATATGCATGATGAAGCCGTAAAAATTGTTTTTTTCCGGAAAATCGCTCCTCCAGCATATTATAGGCATTATGCAACATGTTTGTTTTTTGAATATTAGACATCATAAGTAGTTTTTCTACACATTGTTGACAGTGTTTTGCACTTACTTCAGGTATTAAAAGCCCTGTTTTATTATTATCTATAATACTGGGTATAGCACCAACAGCAGTGCTTATAACTAACTTTTGCTCAGACATGGCTTCAAGTAAGGTCATAGGTAAGCCTTCTTCTCTTGAACAAATAAGTAACACATCTATTTGCTCCCATATATCACGTCGGTCGGTTAATCCATGATAGTGGAGATTTCTTATATTCGGTATCTCGTTCTCCAAAGGTCCTTCGCCAAACACATGAAATTTAATATCATGATTATTTTGCATATTTTTTGCTAATTGAAAAAATATGTCTGGTCCTTTTTCAAATGACAGTCGACCAACAAACCCCACCTTTATCGGTTTAGTGAATTTATGAATAAGGGGCTGTTTAGGCGCTTGCAGAGAAATAAAGTTTTCGAGTAAACTTGCATTTTTAAGTGTGTTTTTATTTTGTTTGATACAGCAAAATTTGTAGAAAGAGGAGAAAGCCATTTATCTACTTTATTATAAAAACTAACTTTTCCTGTACCAGCTTCGCCTGCATGATATGTACTGATACAGTATTTTTTCATTATTTTACACGCTAAACGACCTAATATTCCTGCCTTATAGCCATGGGTATGAACAACTGTGTTATCACTATAATGGCTAAGCTTTATAAGTAAGCTTTTGATATTCCCTTGCAGGAAATCATACTGTATGCTTTCTTTTTCAAGCATATTGTAAAAACGTTGGTTAGAGTGATTTTTATAAAATAAGATAGAACTGCTAATATGGTTTTTACTGAGTAGTTTTGACAATTCAATTAGGTGGGTTTCAATCCCCCCCATCATAGAAGAGTCAACAAACAAAATAACCTTGTAATTCATAATTAACCCCAAAAGAGATATATGATTGATCACGCAATAATTGAACAATTAAAGGACGATGTTGGTAATGCTTTAGCTATTGAATTGCTAAAGGTTTTCGTTAACGAGTCAAAAAAAACCGTCGCCAATATGGTAAATACACATGAGCTTAGCGAAATAGAAATCAATGCTCATAGCCTCAAAAGTAGTGCTTATAGCTTTGGTGCATCAAGTTTAGGTGATACATGTAAGCTTATAGAAGCGTTAGTAAAAATAGAGCACACACCGCAACAGTTAAACAGCTTGATAAAAACAGCAGATGAACAAAGTAAGGTTACCTTTGAAATGCTCAGCACTATCATACAAAGTGCTCAGGATTGACCGCTTAATTGTATTGGCATTTTAAGTAACCCCGAAAAAACATTTTTTAACTCATCAATATCATGTAAATGTGTTCTAGATTTCATGATGTTTTTGCTGTCATGTAAAATTTCTTCAATGGCAGAAGGTGGGATACTTAAATCATAAATTTTTAATCCTAGTTGCTCTTGCAACCAATCAACTCCGGCTGTGTGCGTATGTTTCATTACACTGTTTTCAGTTTTACTGTTTTCAATAAAAATACGACAGGCCGATGTTTTTTGAATGGCTGACGATATGTCCTCGACTAAAAAAGCAGGCATAACGCTTGTGATGATACTACCAGGGCCAATGATTATTAAGTCTGCTTCTAGGATTGCTTTAACGCATCCAGGTGCCGCAGACACTGTTTTAGATAAAAATACTTTTGTGGGTAAAGTGCTCAGTGCATCAATGGCGCATTCGCCAAATATTTCCTCATTAGTGCTAAGCTCGGCCATAAGATCGGTAGGCTCTTCAGTCATCGGTAACACAGTTTCTGTATTTCCTAACATGGCATTAAAATAAGCCACCGCTTTAGTGGGCGATCCTGTCAGTTCAATTAATCCAAGTAAGGTTAAATTACCCAAAGAATGACCATCGAGTTGACCTTCTACAAAACGGTGCTCGTAAATAGAATTTAATGCAGATTTTTCTCCTGCTAATTGTAAGCAACAACGCCTAATATCACCAAGTGCTATACATTCTTGCGATTCTCTTATTTTTCCGGTACTGCCACCATTATCTGTTGTAGCAACAATGGCTGTTAAACTACTACACATTGGTTTAATTGCGCTTAAAACTTGCGCTAACCCATGCCCACCACCTATGCACACTATTTTCATTGTTATGCCTTTGTGTTTTGATTGTTCTATATTGTAATAAGCATGAAACATTCCAACTAATGTAAATTAATTAACTTAATGATTTATATTAAATTTTATCCTATATTAAATATTAGTTAAAAAAATTTAGATTGCTTTTTGCAAAACGCGATGCATTTTGATGAGGAAAACTGTTATGGAAAAAAAGGAACAACTTTGCATTAATCAGTTACAAGCTTACTTAATGGATTTAGCTGATTGTGAAGACGACAGCGCAATACTTGAGCTGTTACGAGATTTATTACAAACACAGTTAAAATTTGAAGAGTGTATTGCTTTACACCAATACATAGATCGCTACTTTGAGGTAATTGCAACAACAGATAGACAGTTTAACGATGAGTCATGGCCTCAATGTCAGTTATTTAACACAGCTTTTGAGAAAGGCTATGTTTTATCAAATAATCCTAAACAGGAGTTAGATTTTGCGTTTTTAAACTGTATTGAAAAGGTAAGTATAAAAAACGCTTTAATTATTAGTATTAACGCCAATGTTAATAATAGTTTATTTATTTTCACTAACGTGGACATTGATAAGTGTGATGATATTGCAAGTACGACAACGTTTAACATACTTTTACAGCAAGCATTTTATGCCATTATTAGTAAAGTTAAGTTAAGTAAACAAACACATAAATCACTTTCACTTATCAATAAATTCACTGCTTTATCGTCTCTTTTCAAAGATTTAGGTAAGGAATGGTTTTGGCGTTTAGACTCGTCGATGTTATTTAAGAGCATTAGTAATATAGACAGGGTTGGCGATGTCTATACCAAAATGTTTTTGGGTCATCGCATTGAAAATATAATTACTGAGAGCGAGCAAAAAAATGTTGATAAATGGCAGCAATTCAATCAACTAATTAAAAACCGTGAAGA
>NZ_BADT01000093.1 GCF_000239855.1 Pseudoalteromonas sp. BSi20652
AGCCCCGTTAGAAGGGACGACAGAACCATTACCTTTAGTACTAAAGGGTAAAAAACTGGTGTTTGAAGAGCAAGAGCCCGAATACGATATTAACTGTAAGTTTGAGCTAGAATTTGATGAGAATGGTTTGAATATTAAGGATGAAAACTACCACTGTTCTAAGCATATGTTTTACTGTGGAGCACACGCAAGTGTTAATAATATTCAATTAGTTAAAACGTCTAAAGGGTGCAATTAACAAAGCCATTTTTAATATTTTTTTGGATCAGCCAGTTTGTATTTTAACTTGCTGAAACTGCTAACAAGGACTTGCCATGCGCGGCTTTTTATTATTTATAGGCTACTCATCTTATATTGGTAGTATGGGTGATGGTCTGCTTGGTTTATATGCCTTATGGGTTTTAATAAGTAATGAATTAGCACTTTTAAGCTTATCGCTTAATGACTTTTTAGCGCAGTATGTTGAGTTTATATTTTGGGTAAAGCAGGTCGCATTTTATGTAATGCCACAAGGCTTTGCCAATTGGTTATTTGGTATTCCAGCCGTTATTTACTTTCCCGTACGTATATTAATGAGCTTAGTGATTGGCTGGTGGGCGTTTAAAAAGGCAGTTCAGTTAAAAAGTGAAGGGTATTAAAAGTGATTACACATAAAAAATTAGACATACTCTACCTTGACGGTATTGCAGGTCTACTTGCTGGTTTAACTTTGTTTAGTTTTCAATCTTGGTTCTACGAAATTTATTCTTTACCTTTACATGCACTTCAATTTATTACAGTGGCTAATATACTTTATGGTATATGCGCACTTTTATTAGCATTTAAAAGAACAAGAAGCCTATTAGTCATTAAAGTATTAGCTATAGCTAACTGCTTTTGGGTAATAGTTTGTATTTTCTTTATTTTTGAATATGTTAATTCTGCAAGTTGGGTAGGTATTAGTCTATTAATCTTTGAGTCAATTTTTGTAGGCTATCTCGCTTATTTTGAGTGGATAAATAGCGCTAGCTTAATTTATGGGCCTACTTATAAACAACGTGTAAAAAATACCTACTTTTAAAATAGTTACCTTCTCAAATATTACCTTTCATAAAACCTAACCTCAAACTGCATTCAGTGTGAATTACAGCGTTGTTTTTAAATGTATTTTTCAAAGTTAAATCAACTTTTGAGAGATGTTTTTTTGGCACGTAAGTTGATACAACTCCTTATAAATTTAAAAAAGGAATTACCATGACTGCTGAATACTTTATGGTACTAGGGTTACTCGGTGTCGCATTTTTTGCTGTTGCAGGGGCATTGCTTGGGTATGAAAAAAACATTAGTGGCTTTGGCGTTGTTGTGGTTGCAACCGTTACTGCACTAGGGGGCGGTACCCTCAGAGATATACTTTTAAACAAACCGGTATTTTGGATTGCTACCCCAGAGTATTTATATTCAACCTATGGGGCCGTTATAGCAACAATTGCATTTATTCGATATTTACCGCGCGTTAATAACTACTACTTTTTATTGGTAGACGCTGTTGGTATGGCGTTATTTAATATTATGGGGATAGAAAAAGCACTCATTAATGGCTCTGGCATGGTGGTCGCAATTACCATGGGTATTACTACAGGTATATTTGGTGGTTTAATACGTGACGTAATTTGCCGTGAAGTGCCAACTGTTATGCGCAGCGAACCTTACGCCTCTGCATGTTTAGCGGGTGGTGCAGTTTATGCTGCTTTATTTAGCCTTAATGTAGATTACATTTGGTGTATTTTAGGCTCATTTTTCACGACTATTTTTTTAAGATTAGGCTCTTTGCATTGGGGTTGGCATTTAACTATTTTCAGAAAAAAAGACTTCAGAGATCAAGAATAATAAAACTACACAGCAGCCATTAATATTAATAGCTTTGTGGATAATGCGTGTTTTTTAATTTTAGTGAATTGTTTTATCGGCTCGTAAGGTCTTTATAAACCTCAACGAATACTTGGAAATACAATGAACTTAAAACTAATCAACAACGTGATTGCTTTTTTATTAACAAGTAGCTTTTTGTTACTTGGCTTATCGTTTGCGTTAGGAGCAAACCCTAATACGTTAACAGCTACGTTTAGCTTTTACAGCGTTGATTCGCTAATGTCGATAGGTGTATTAGGTTTAATTAGTGGCTCATTTATGATTGCTTTAGCATTCGCCACCGTGCTCGCTCACCTTAAACTAATGAAACCTACGTCAGCACTTTTACTTGTAGCAATTATAAGTTTAGTTGCATTACTTACCTTGTTTGCCAGTAACCGTTGGATGGCGCAACTTGGTGGTTTTCCAATCATTGGTAGCGGGCAGGGCATAATTAAGTACTTTGCAGTAGTGCCTTTGTATTTGTTTTTATTTTATAAAGACAAACTTACCGACAAACAACACGTACTTTTAAACTTTATACCGGTTGCTATGGTTTTACTGTGGATCGGCGGCATGAAGTTTTATGAGTTTGAAGCAAAAGGCATTGTAAGTTTAGTAGAAACCTCACCGTTTATGTCGTGGTTATACACGGTATTTAGCGTACAAGGCGCGTCTAACGTGATTGGCGGGTTTGATGTATTATTTGCTGTGTTATTGGGCTTAGGGCTATTTTTAAATAATAAAAAGCTAATTATTGTAAGTGGCTTAGCGTGTTTGAGCGTGTTTATGATGACCCAAACATTCTTAATTACCGCCACCGGTGTATTTAGTTCTTCTACTTTATTGGAGCGTTTAGGGCAGTTTGTAATTAAAGATCTTTGGTATATAGCCAACCTTGTTGTTATTGCTTTTTTAATGATTTTTAAACCGACTAAATAACATATAAAGAGGACGTTATGATCAGTTGCAACCAATACGACTACATCGAAATTGCCTGTATGCACCATTTAAGCATTGAGCTTATATTAAAAAATGGTGATGGTGTATGTGGCGTAGCAACTGACACAAAGCGCAATGCTAATAGAGACGAATGCATAGTTGTTAGCGTAAATAGCAAGTTGCAACTCATTGTGCTAACTACAATCAGCGTACTTAAAGCGCGAGAGAAAAACCCATACTTTGACCATGTGAACTTTGATGTAAAGTAAGCACCTCACTCATTCGTTTTTATCATAAAAACCTTAGCGAGCCTGTATTATCAATATGTTAAGGCTCGCTTATCTCACCAATGCTTTAGCTAATTACGCGCTAAATACATAAAGCCAAAATTTACCTATTACTTTCTTAATTCTTTAATCGAGTTTTTATACCGAGTAAGGGTAAACCCCTGCTTCTAAACCATATAAAAATGCTAAACCAGTATAAGTAAGCCTCAATAAGCTTTTACTAGCGCTTAGTATCCGTCCGTTTGTTAATTATGGTTGTAAAGGTAGCTACATAAATAAAGCTCTATTTTTGTTTTGTCCAATAACATTATTAAACGCCGTTTTGGTGCAAAATAACAAAGACCTTTTTATAATATGGCTAATCACTTGTTTACATTAAAGTTATTTAGTGGAATTATTGAGCAATGTAATATGCGCCGTTTTGGGGTGTTATAACCCCCAAAGTGCTGTTCAATAAGCTGTTAGCTAACTTACCATACCGTTCAGCATTACATTTCAAATAAAAGGATTTAACTTGAAAAAATAATACTATTCTGTCTACTTGCTTCTAATTCTGCTTTTTCTTCAGAGAGTGATCACGAAAAGTTTCTTTTAGAAGCAATAAAAATTGGAAATCAGGTTCAAGAACAAACGAAAGGTAAAAGCTTAGTTGAGAAACTTCCAATCATTGAAAATTTTGCAAAAGAGTATACTGATAGCCCTGTTGCTTTAGATATTATAATGCAAGACCTTGGTGTTAAATATTCGTTTGCTGGCTTACATAAAAAAGCGCTTGTTGCTAAAGATAGTACTGCTGAAAGTGAAACTTTAGCTCTTGAAGATTTAACAGACTACAAAGCAAAAAGCGCGGAAAGTGAAATATTAAAACGCTCGCAACTACATCAGATTGTAATGTTCAATGAAGCTCACGATATTGCACAACATAGGGTGTTAACGTACCGTATGCTTTCAGGGCTATGGAAGCAAGGATATCGTTATTTTGCGGCTGAATCTTTAAATAGTTCAGCTTCATCACAAATTAATAAAGGATATGTTACTAATAATATTGGGTATTACACCCGTGAAAGTATCTATGCAAACTTAGTACTTAAAGCAAAAGAAATCGGTTTTGAAATAATTTCTTATGATATGCATAAACCAAGTAAACTCAATACTACCGATGAACGGGAAACTAATTCTGCACTGACTATAAAAGAAAAGTATTTGATAAAGACCCTAATGCAAAAATCATCATCCATGTTGGTTATTCCCATATTAATGAAGAGAAATGGTTAGCGAGTAAACTTAAAAGCATTACCAACTTAGAAACACTTACTATTGACCAAACAACACGAATAGAACGAAGTAATAAAGAATTTGAGCACCCAACATACACAAAAGCGGTTAATGAAGTGGGATTACAAGAACCATTTATCTTTGTAAAAGGTAATGAAACTTGGAGTTCTGATCCAAATAAATGGGATATATCTATTTTCTGGCCAAGAACAGGCTATTTAAATGGGCGTCCTACATGGGCATCTTTAAATAGAAAATCATATGAATTAGCCTCTATAGATTGTAATGATTTATACCCTTGCATGGTTGATGTATTTAAGTTTAATCATACAGATGAAGTGCCCTTTGATAGAGTTATAATTTCGTCAAAAGAAGAGTCGAAATCAGTATTCTTGTCTAAAGGGAATAATATTGTTGTAACTAGTGATAGAAATGGAAAACAAATAAAAAAAATCATCGTACAGAATTAAAGTTAGTTAACAACACGCCCTGAGGTGGACTGTAAGCGCTAAAGCTCACTTGCCAACGAGCGATGACCCCTGAAATAATAATAGAAAATAATAGTGAAAAGGGAAAATAATAGTGACACCCATTTTAAATTTTGCACTTTGATAAACTAAGTACTAGGCTTTATCAGTATAAAAAATGGGCAGATGTATTATGGCAATCGCAAGAAAACGACAAATAAGTTTGGTTGATACAAAATATTATCACTGTATTTCGCGTTGCGTGCGCCGTGCATTTTTATGTGGTGAAGACCATTTTACAGGTAAGTCTTACGAGCATCGACGAGGCTGGGTTGAAAATAAACTGCTTGAGTTAGCCAAGGTGTTTTGTATTAATGTATGTGCTTATGCCGTAATGAGTAACCATACCCATTTAGTACTGTATGTTGATGATAAAAAAGCGAATAGGCTGAATGATAAAGCGATTATTATTAGCTGGCATAAACTCTGTAAAGGCACATTGCTAACGCAGAAATATGTACAAGGTGAAAAGCTAAGTAAAGCTGAACTTATCTTTTTTAATCAAACAGTAAAACAATACCGCGAGCGCCTATCAAGTATTAGCTGGTTCATGCGGTTGTTAAATGAAAACATTGCTCGCAGAGCAAATAAAGAAGATAACTGCACTGGCCGTTTTTGGGAGGGACGATTTACGTCTCAAGCATTATTAGATGAAGCAGCCCTTGCAGCTTGCATGGCATATGTCGATTTAAACCCTATTAGAGCGAAAATGGCTAACACCCCAGAGGAGTCAGACCATACAAGTGTTCAACAACGTTTAACATACGCAAAGGATGGCAAACAACCAAAATCACTACTGCGCTTTGCAAGCATGCCACGCCAAATAATGCCAAAAGGTCTACCATTTGAGCTTAAATCGTACCTTGAACTTGTTGAGCTAACAGGGCGCTGTATACGAGAAGACAAACGAGGTTATATTAAAAGTTCGCACTTACCCTTACTCGAAAGAGTGAATATATCCCCCGAAAACTGGTTAAAACTCACCACGCAATTTACGCGCGTATTTCATGGAGCAGTAGGCAGGCCAATCTCGCAAGCAAGTTATTGTGAAAACTTAAACAGAAAACGGCGAGCAAATATAAGTAACTGCGAAAAGCTACTAGCATAAGACTTAAACTACTCAAGAAAAAGTTAAAACTGCATTATGCAGCCATTTTCATGCGTATAATTTAGGTTTAATAGTACTAATGACTTATTTAATGGATGAAATGAAAATAACTCTGCAATAAAAGATAAATTATTAACCTAAAAATTAAATTTAATGGCAACGTTTTGTTTGTTCGATTAGAGTGGCTGTCTTGTTTATTACTCGGATTTTTAACCTCTTTAATCGTGTATTGTTACTTAGGCTATAAGCAAACAGTGAGTCCCTATAAGCAAGCCTTTTTAGTTGCGGCGGTTTATTGGTTTATTGATCTAAGTGTCGGTGCCTTACTATACATTTTATTAGAAATATCAATGGATCCTTTGATATATTTAATTCCTGCTTTGCTGCATGTTATTGCTGTTTTATTAGGGACATTGCTTGGTATTCAATTGCGTCGTAAAAGAGTTGAGCGTAAATAAATTCTAAAGCAGAACAAAAACAGCTGATTTTTTGCTTCTTCATTCTAACCTTAACCAATAATTTTTTATCTTCTAAACGAGGCGAAAGCTAAAATAAATTTGAATTTGCTCTTTGATTGGTTCATCTCTGAGAAGCCCATAAAATCAGATGTTTTTATAGTTACTCTACATGGTGGTGGTGCTATTAGTGTAATTAAAGCTCTCGCACAAATATATATTTTAGTGAAGTGAGGTTGGAAGCTAATAAAAAAAGTAAATGAACCTATTTTTACTTAATTATATTTCTATAATTTTTAATTATTTATTTACATGAAAGTTATTTAGTGGAATTATTAATGAAAGTAATATGTGCCATTTTGCAGAGTAATTCACTCAGGGTATTAAATAGAAGTTACAACAATAATTCAGGAAGATGTTATGAAGTATGGAAAAGTTTTACCTTATTTTTATTTAGGGGTTGGTTTAGCTGTTGTTTCCTTTATTTTTGATGCGCTAATGGGGCGTACTGATTTTAGTTTATCTAATTTTACCACCTTTCTTGTTTCTGCAGCAATGGGCACTACTTTAGGTGCCTTATATTATCAGTTTATTGGATATAGATTTCCAAAATTTAAATTTTTGTTTTCAATCATTTTTTCATTGGCTATAAGCACAGTGATAAAAATTATTGCTGTAGAGCAAAGCTGGATAATCCATGATCTTACAATACTCGTGTCTTGCTGCTTGGCTGTTTTATACTCTTTTGACAATAAAAAAGTCAATGTTGAAATCTAATATTGCGGGGAAATAAGCGCGGCATTTTTTAATATCATAAGTGTTTATAGTAAATTAATAAAAAAGGATTTAAGAATGAAAAAATTTATATACGCAGCTGCAGTTGTTTTATTGCTTACCATTCTTGGGGCTTTATTTGGTGGCATTATAAGCGAGAAAAGTGGTTTTTTAGAAAGCTTTAAAGCATACGGTTTTATTTGCTTACCTCTAGCTGCGGTAACCTATTTTGCAGGTTTACGTGCAAATCAAGCTAAAGCTAAATATGAAGTTAGCAATAAATTAACCAAGAACAAAAAGTAGTTTACTTTGCTGCCACAATGCTTATTTCACAAATATACTTTGCCTATTTAAGGCCGCACTAGATATAAAAATACAAGGATGCATAATTGAATTATTTAAATTGGTTACAAAAAACATACCCAGAGCTAAACGAGATATCAAATGAAACTATTAACTCTCATATCGACAAAGCAACGTCTGATACAGAGCTTTTTAGGGAATTCATTAAAGTATTAGGTAGCTTATTTTTTATTATCCCGTTCAACTTATACCTTTATATTTCGGGTATTCAGGTATCTAACAGCTCTTTATATTGGTTGTTGGTTGTGGCTTCAATTGCTGTTGGTGGTTTTATCGGGCTTTATTGCGAGCAAAAGGTCATTAAAAAACGCCTTAAAAAAATAATACAGTTAAAGGCGTTTTAAATGACTAATGATGAAGAGCAGTTAGGATGACCTTATTCTAACTGTTGCGGAAATTGTCAATTATAGAGTGGTAAACAACTTGGCTTTATTAAGCTTGATTCCTTTTAAAATAAAAAGCGGAATATTACGGTCAATAAAGGCATGAGTAAATTTATCTTAAGTTGATAGGAACTCAGCTATGTTTTGTTTATCAATAAAAAATAAAAAACGAGTTGCTCTACAGGCTCGTTAGTAGTTTAAGGAAATTCGACATGCAATTAATGGATTGGGTAATATTATTTTGTTTTATAATTAGTGCAATCTCTTTTTACTTTAGTTTTGGTTCAAAGTTTTACGATCCTGAAAAGGTTTTAATTGATATGGGCGACCAGGTGTTTATTTCGCACATGCCCAAAGCTAGGTTACATAAAAAATATGGTAAAACTATCCCTAAATCTTTTGTTACCAAAATTCAATTAGCTGGAAATTATGTAACTTTATTCAATCACAGCGGTAATGCGATAGATATTTGGGCGCCTAAGGATAAATTAGCTAAACCCATATTTGAGCAAGCAAAAAGTATTTTTAAAAATGCAGAAGCGGTTGAAATAAACTGTTAATAAGCGGTTTAAGCAAAGCGACTACTAACTGTTTGCTTAGTTCTCTTTACTACACATTACGACAAGTTATCATCAGCCCCTTATGTAGGCATCGAGATTGTAGAATTATTTTTTTAAGAAAACAGCCTGTTTTATTAGGATTAATTGCTGGAGCTCGTTTTTAATTGAATTTGGCTATTGGAGTTATGCTTCAGTCTTGCTAAGCAACCAAGGATAGTTCAGCGTTAAAATGACCTACTAAGCATTTTATTACAGTATTGATTGCAAGTTCCCTTTCCACAATCCCCCCCCTAAAAAAATTAACTAAGAGTTAAATAACAATACTTTAGTAAACGCTAGTTCATATTACGTCACGTAATATCCATACAGAACTTTAAGTTAAACATACGTTCGTGCAGCGTTCCCATTTTTATTTGACTCAATTTATTGGACATTCTTTTTATGAAATTAAAGTTATTTATCGCAATTATTTTTAGCACTTCGATGTCGTCTTACGCGACAGAAGCAGTATATAAAACGGAGTTTTCATTCGAAGACTTAAAAGCCCTAGCAAAAGCCTCAGCCGAAAAGCCCTATACGGCAACTAAGGTGCCAGCGCCGGAGTTAATCGATAAAATTACGTATGACGAACATTGGAAAATACGCTTTAAAGAAGATGAAACCTTATATCCAAGTGGAAAAAGGCGCCCGTACAATTATTTTACCCTGGCCGATATTTTCCAGAGCCAGTAAGTATTTACATCAGAGACGATAAAAATCAGGTTCAAAACGTACCTTTTAGTAATGACGTTTTTAATATGCCTGATGACAGCCCTGCTCACGATCTCCCAGAAGGGTTTGGATTTGCAGGCTTTAGAATAATGCGCCCAGATATGAAACCAGATTGGATATCTTTTTTAGGTGCGTCTTATTTTCGTACTGATGGGCCAGAGGGGCAATATGGACTGTCAGCCCGAGGTATCGCGATTAATACGGGTATGAATCAACCAGAAGAATTTCCGCGCTTTTCTGCATTTTGGATTGGTCCTGCAGAGAAAAAAGGTGAAAGTGTGTCTGTTTGGGCATTGCTTGAAGGGCCTTCTGTCACTGGTGCTTATCGATTTGGTTTAAGTAAAGATAACAAAGAAGCCAAAGGCCATATTACCTCTGTAACGGCTAATTTGTATATGCGCGCCGATGTTGAACGCTTAGGCGTAGCACCGTTAACCAGTATGTATTGGTACTCACAAAAAGATAAAACAGAAGCTAAAGATTGGCGCCCAGAAATTCACGACAGCGATGGCTTAGCTATTCACACAGGAGCGGGTCAATACATTTGGCGCCCATTAAATAATCCTCAGTCGGTGTCGACCAATAGCTTTATTGATGAGAACCCAAAAGGGTTTGGTTTAATTCAAAGAGATCGTGACTTTAATAACTATCAAGACGATGGCGTATTTTATAATAAGCGTTCATCAGCGTGGATAAAACCTACTGGCGATTGGGGGAAAGGGGCTGTTCAGTTAATCGAGATTCCTACAAAAGATGAAACGTTTGACAACATTGTTGCCTACTGGGTGCCTGAAAAAGAGGCGCGCAAAGGTGATGAGTTTACCTTTTCTTATGATATTGAATGGCGTCCACTCGATCCAAAATCAAAAAACCTTGCAAGCGTTGTAAATACTCGCCAAGGCTTGGGGGGAATTCCCGGCCAGCCTATTCCTGAAGGCGTTAACAAAATGGTGATTGATTTTGAAGGCCCAGTATTTAAAGGCTTAGATAACAAAAGTGGTATAAAGCCGATTGTTGAAGCCAGCAACGGTGAAATACTAGAACCTATTGGGGTTTATCCGGTAGTGGGTACAAACCAATGGCGATTAGCGTTTGACTACAAACAAGCTAACAATAATCCGGTAAACATACGCGCGTATTTAGTTGATAAAAATGATGAAGCTATAACTGAGACATGGGTAAGTGATGCAACGGTAACTATTAAATAAGCCCTTAAATAAGCATTAAAGTAAAACGAGTGGCTATATTTTGATTTTCTTGTCAATTATAGCCACTATAATGTCTTTTAAAACGCCAATCAAAACAACATTAAAACCCCCTTTATATCCCACGTGAAATACAGTAAACGATTGAATCAAAATATGAACTCGGCTATGGTTTGTTTATCAATAAAAAACGAGTTAACCTGCAGCTTGTTAGCTGTTTCGAGGGATTGTATGTTTTTTTTGAGTAAATTATTTTGTTGGGAGCGAGGCCGACAAAAATCAGGCTACGATAAAATGTTGATTTGTGGTGCTACGTGGCCAATTAAATTTGATACATATTTGCTTAAATTCCCACAAGGAAGCGAAATAACACCACACACAGACAAAGTTGAATCTGGTAAACACTATCGATTGAATATAGTGCTTAAAAAAGCAGATTTGGGTGGTGAGTTTATTTGCACTAATCCGATATTTGAAACAAAACGGGTTAAGCTATTCCGCCCTGATGTAAGTCAGCATCAGGTATCAAAAGTTATAAAAGGTAATAGATATTTACTCAGCATTGGGTGGATAAAAGGGAGCGCTAAATGCTAGATTTAAGACCTAATTGTGAATGTTGTGATAAGAATCTACCTGCACAGTCCACTGAGGCTTTTATTTGTTCATTTGAATGTACGTTTTGCTCTAGCTGTGCTCAAACGCTGTTAAATAACGTGTGCCCAAACTGCTCAGGTAATTTGGTTCAGCGGCCAGTTCGGCCTTTAGCAGCACTAAAAAATTCCCCAGCATCGACTAAGCGGGTATTAAAAGAAATTGGTTGTGCGCCAAACACATAAGAACATAAAGTATAATAATTACATTTTCTGAATATGGAGATCTGATGAGAAAATCCTTTGAATTTACTATTAAGTCAATCAAAGTTAAAATAATTAACAATTGGTTTAGTGGTGCTAAATTATATGTGAATGGTGACTTACGAGATACTGACAAAACTTTGTTAGCTATTAGGAATAATACTTTACTATCTGCAAATTTAGGTGAGTTGGGTGTTCTAGAAATCAAGCCATTATCGGGTTTAATTACCGTTGAAATGGATGCATATTTGGTTAATGGTACAAACATTCAACATGTATATAGCTCACATAAACGCCTTAGCCTAAAAGAGCAAAGGGCAGCTCGATAATGCTACTTTAAATAACGTATATTCCTGCGTTTTCCTGCATTTACCTGCCTTTTCCTGCATTTAGTAATAACCTCCAAATGACTTTGAGGAGGTTTAAGCCCCTAAGCATACCAAGTTAATATACTTGGTTTACTCGATTACTTTAAAATCACTCACACTCTTTCACATAAAGTAAAAGCGCGCTGTACATTACACTGAGTGCCTTTGTTACATCGCAGTCTATAACCGCTTCTGCTGGGTGATGGCTTATACCGCCTGGGCTGCGTATAAATAACATGCCAACGGGGCAAATTGGAGCTATAGCCATTGCATCGTGCCCTGCGCCTGAGGCAAGTGAAGGTGATGCTTGGTTATTGAGTTTACATGCGTTGGTGAATAAATGTTGAATAGTGGTGTCGCACGCAACGGCATCAGCGGCATGCGTCCATTGCCAATCGAGTGTTAAATTGCGTTTGCTTGCTATAGATTGAGCGCTGCTTTGTATGGCGCTTAGTAAGTTAGCGAGATCGGTGTCGCTTTGTGCGCGTGCATCTAGGCTTATGGTTGTTTTACCTGCAATCACGTTTGTTGCACCGGGGCGAGATTGTATTTGCCCTACGGTTGCAACTTCGCCATTTTTAGCATTGTTTGCTAGTTTTTCAATTTCGGTTACTAATTCGGCGCAGCCTGCTAACGAATCCTGACGTAAATTCATAGGCGTAGTGCCTGCATGACCGCTTTGGCCTGTTAGGGTAAGCATGGCGCGTTTTGCCCCTGCAATAGCCGTTACAACGCCTAACGCCTGATTTACCGATTCGAGCACCGGACCTTGCTCTATATGAGTTTCCCAGTAAGCTAGTAATTCGCTTTTATTTAGTGCGGCTTTTGCGTAGTCGTTGGGATTTAAGCCAAAGTCGAGCATGGCTTGGCGCATAGTTATGCCGTTTGTGTCTTCAATGTTTAGCCACTGTGGGTCAAATTCGTTAGCGAGGGCTTTTGAGCCAATTAAAGTGGTGGCAAAGCGGGTGCCTTCTTCATCGCAAAAGCCCACTACATCTAAATGAAAGGGCAGGTCGAGCTTAAGCTTATTTGCAAGTGCTGCAATTTCTATCCCCAGTAGTACACCTAAAATACCATCAAACGCACCTGCGTTTGGTACTGTGTCGAGGTGCGATCCTATAATTAAACGTTTAGCATGTGGGTTTGATGATTTAAGCCGGCCCCAAAGGTTGCCCACTTCGTCTTGCCACGATTGCATGCCTGCCTCAACCATCCACGATGCAGTAACGGCGTTACACTCTTTGTGCTCTTTTGATAAGTACACACGGTGAATGCCACCTTGCATTTGCGATAGTGTGCTGAGGGTTTTACAGCGAGATAAAGCGCGTGTTGCGTATTCATCAGCAAGTTCTTTGTTTAATAAAGGCTTTAAAAGGGGGCTTACAATCGTCATGCTAAATCCTTTTTTTATTTATAGTGAGTGAGGGCGGCAATGGCGGCTTCGCCTTTAGGACCTTTGTAACCGTTGGCATGCAAGCAAGCGTCTAGGCTGGCAAGTGTTTGTAGTACGGTATCTTTTCGGGCGTTGTAGCCCATAGTGCCAATACGCCAAATTTTGCCATGAAGTGGTCCAAACGAGGTGCCAATTTCTATTCCAAAATCGGTTAGCATTTGCCCGCGTACGTGATCGGCATTAATGCCCTCGGGTATATAAACACCCAGTACGTTGTTCATTTTATGCGTTAAATCGCCAAATACATTTAAGCCCAGTGCTTGAATGCCGGTTAGCATGGCATCGCCATGTAATTTGTGGCGCGCTACGCAGTTGTCCACGCCTTCTTCAATGACTATGCGGGCGCATTCTGAGGCGCAGTACAGCATGCTGGTGGCTTCGGTATGATGATTTAGGCGCTCTTCCCCCCAGTAATTCATGATCATACCTAAATCAAAATAGTTAGAGCGCACAAAGGGTTCTGTGCCATCGGTATGATCGGCAGTGCGAATGCCTGCTTCTACCTTTTTACGTTTTTGGATCCACTCGGCGCATTTGTCGCTTAGTGTTAATGGCGCTGATCCAGAAGGACCGCCTAAACACTTTTGTAGGCCAACCGAAAGTGCATCGAGTTTCCACTCATCGGCAGGAAGTTCGTTACCCACAATCGATGCGGTGGCATCGCAATAAAATAGTACATCGTGCTTTTGGCAAATATCGCCAATATGCTCAAGAGGTTGGTTCATGGTGGTGGATGTATCGCCCTGTACCATAGCAAGCACATGGGGTTTTACATCAACAATGGCTTTTTCGATTTGTTCTGGCGTAAACACTTCGCCCCACGGTACTTCTATTGTGTGCACCTTTGCGCCAACGCGCTCGGCTATTTCAGCAAGTAGGTGGCCAAAGCGCCCCATAATTGGTACAAGCACTTTATCGCCTGGCCGTAAAATAGAACATAATACAGCTTCAATACCTGCGCGCGATGTGCCATCTATTAGCATGGTCCATTCGTTTTTAGTTTTAAAAATTTCGCGGTAACGTGCCATGGTTTCGTTCATAAAACCTGTCATTACTGGGTCGTATTGGCCTATAAGCTGCGCCGACATAGCACGTAAAACACGAGGGTCGGCATTAATTGGGCCTGGTCCCATTAATAAACGCTGTGGTGGGTTTAAGGTTTGAACTTGCGTGTTATTAAACATATTTTAGGCTCCCAGAGTCTGAATAAGCATGCGTATGCCGGTTATCATTAAGACAACGGCAAAGGCGCGTTTTAGTTGTTTTTGATCCAGCTTACTACCAATTTTTACGCCAATAGGCGCAAATAAAATAGTCAGCGGAATAATAAGAAAAAAGGCAGGGAGGTTAACCAACCCCCACGTACCTAGGGGAGCATCGGTTGGCGTTGTGCCAATACTTAATAAGGTAATTACACCCGGTAACGCAATAAGCAGGCCAAATACAGCAGCGGTGCCAACGGCCACATGGGCGCGTACATTAAATGCGTTTAGCATAGGTACGCCAATAGTGCCGCCACCTATACCGATCATGACCGATAAGCCACCTACAATACTTGCCATAACGCCTTGACCAAATTTACCTGGCAGTTGTTTTACAAGGGCAGGTGCGCCGGCTCTAAATAACATGTTTAAACTGACTAAAATAGCAATGCAGGCAAACATGAGCACTAATGCGTTACCGCGAACGGTATGAGCAATAATACTACCGACTACCGCCATAACTAATATAAACGGTGCCCAGTATTTTATTAGCGCAAGGTCAACATTTCCTTTGCTATGATGCGAGCGAATAGATGAAATAGACGTAGGTACTATGGTTGCAAGCGAAGTTGCTGTGGCTATCATCATTGCCGACTCTGGGCTTACGCCAAAACCTTGCAGTAAAAAATACAGCACAGGGACGATAACAATACCGCCGCCTACACCAAAAAGTCCTGCTAAAATACCGGCAAAAATACCGGTTGCTATTAAGGCTACTATAATTGGCCATTGATTTATTATTTCTGACATTGTGTTCCTGCTGTAGTTACTGTTGCACGTCCATCTGAACGAGGATCTGTTGCAGCTTCAAGGCTTGTAGGTGTATCTAAAATAGCCCCAGCGTGCCCCATCATTTCGTTATTGTTTTCAACGCTTACCCAGTCGTGGCCGCGTTGGTTTAATTCATCTTGTATTTGTGAAGCCAGGCTGTGCTCAATTTTTAAGTTTGTACTGGTGTCGCCCCATGTACGGCCAAGTAGCCAACGAGGGTCGCTAATTGCTTGTTTTATTGATTTATTTCGCCACGCGTAGCCTGCAAAAACAGCGGCTTGAGTTTGTGGTTGGCCTTCACCGCCCATAGTGCCGTAAGCAAGGCGTCTGCCATCTTCAAACTTAGCCATAGCTGGGTTAAGTGTATGTGCGGGGCGTTTGTTAGGCGCTAGCGCATTGGTATCTTGGTTGTTTAAGCTAAAGCTTAGCCCGCGGTTATTCCATACAAATCCGCCTTCGCTCATGAGTATTCCGCTGCCAAATTCCCAGTAAATACTTTGAATAAAGCTCACCAGTTGGCCGTTTTTATCTCTGGCTGCCATCCACACGGTATCGCCGGGCTCTGCGTTAAATGGCCATTGTTGTGCTTTTCCCATATCAATATTGTTAGCAAGTTCGCTTAAGCGCTCATCAGTGAGTGCATTTTTGTAATCATCCCCCAGTGCCTGAGGGTCGGCCCAAAGAGTAGGGCGATGCGTAAAACTTTGTTTAGTTGCTTCAACAATTAAGTGTGTCCAGTCGGCCTCGGTTTTAGCTACATGCTTTAACTTATTTATGGCACCAATTATTTGTAGTGAATGCACGCCTTGTGTTGGCGCGGGTAAGTTGTAGCAATTAATACCACTGAGGTTTGCATTTAGCGCAGTAACTACCTCAGCTTTTGTATTTGCAATGTCACCTGCGGTAATTGAGCTGCCTGCTTTTGTTAAGTCGGCGGCAAATGAGTTGGCAAGTGCGCCTTCATAAAATGCGTTTAAACCATGCTTTGCTAGGTATTCAAACGTTGCTGCAAGTTTAGGATTTTTAAAATGCTGGCCTGCTTGTAAGGGCTTGCCATTGGGTATGTAGAGGTTTTTAAACGCGTCATTGGTATTGTTAACCGTTGCGAGTTTTTCGCAACCTGCTTGAAGGCTTTTAGTAACAGTAAATCCTTCGCGGGCAAGCTTTATAGCGGGGGCTAAAATTTTTGACAGTGGTAGTGCTGCGTGCTCATCTAGTTCAAGCGCTTTTTGCCAGCCGCGTATTGTACCCGCTTGAGTGAGTGCGCTTAATCCGCCGCGCGCTGGTATTTGCGTGAGCGTGTTATAGGCCGTTGTATTAGTTGCTGCGCGGCCGCAGGCGTCAATAGCGGTGGGCGTTTTTTGGTTTGGGTTATCGATAAGCCAAAAGCTGTCGCCACCAATTGAGTTCATATGTGGATATACAACGCTAATCGCAGCGGCAGCCGCTACCATAGCCTCGGTAGCTGTACCGCCTTGTTTAAGTATATTTATACCCGCCTCAGTGGCCGAAAAATGAGACGCGGTAAATGCAATATTGTGTGTGGTCATGCCGGTGTGTCCTGTTTAAAGTGTGCAGCTAGGTGCTTAACGCAAGCAAGTAGGCTTTTATCGTTACCATGGCTCATCATGAGTGAAAAACCATACGGATGATCATTTGCTAAATCAGCCAGCGGTAAATGCACTTGCGCTGAGCCACTAAACCCTGCAATTGCCGAAAGCGTAATAATTTGCATGCGTAAGGCGCTTGTGTCGGCGCCTAATTTAGGTGCGGTTGTGGGTGTGGTTGGCAAAAATAAACAGCTGTTTGTATTTAGGTTTTTAGCTATTAGTGTTTGCCATTGGGTTTGTACTTTTAGTGCTTCTTGTTCTTCTTGATCAGTGAGGGCAAGCGCCATATTAAAACGGGCAGCAATTGCTGGAGCAAACTGGGGAAGTTGCCCCGGCAATTGAAGCCAATCTTTATGCGTTTTTGCGATTGCTCGCCCTTGCAGTACTCTAAAACTATCAGCCAGTTCGTTTAATAAGCTGCTGTTAGGTAGTTCAAATTCTTTATGGTGCTTAAAATTAGGCTTGGTTTTTTCAAGCAATTGTTTAAGTGGGGCTTGTAAAGCAGAGTCAACGAGTTCAAATAATGGCTCGCAAATAACTAAGGTATTAACGTTATTAATAGCTTGATTAGGCAATAGTACATTGCCTACATCGCTTAACAGCTCTGCATTTTGGGTAAGCCAGCCTATGGTATCAAAAGGCGGGGCCAACGGTATTAGGCCGTCTTTTTCAATTACATTATGGCTTGGCCTTATGCCATATAAACCACAATAACTGGCGGGTATTCTAATTGAGCCGCCAGTGTCGGTACCTAAGCCAATATCGGCTAAGTTAGCAGCAACGGCTGCTGCCGACCCCATACTCGAACCACCGCAAGCATGCCCTTTTAATTTAGGATTTTGTGCAGCGCCGTAATGTATATTATTACCCTCTAAGCTATAAGCAAGCTCGTCGGTATGGGTATAACCGGTAAAAATACACCCTGCATCCATTAACTTACTTACGCTACTTGCCGTTTTTTGAGCTGGTGGATGTGTTTTAAACCAATGTGGATTACCTGCACTGTTTTTATGATCTTTAATAGCAAATACATCTTTTACTGCAAGGCGTTTATTGTTTAGTGTGCCCGTTTGACTTGATTGCCAATTACTTGGTCCATGGTCACAAAAAATACCTGTATTTTTAGTTTTTAATTGAGTGTTCATTTTGTAACCCATCGAAATAAAACTAACCAAATGGTTATTTAATAATTTTAAATTGATTAAAAGAGAATGTTGTTGTTATTTTTTTCAACCCACTACGTAATATCTTATTTTTATTTTACAGAGCATTAATTGCACTTTTAATCGGAGGCTTTGGTTTTAGCAAATTTAATATAAGCAAAACAAATGCCAAAAAAGAAAAACTTGTCCGATTGGTCAGGTTTTTGGGCGTTACAGGGAATGATAAATCATTTTGAAGTTTAAAAGTGGGTGTTTTTAAGCGCAAAACAAACCAACTTGGTGCATTGTTGCACCAAGTTGGTTGCTGTTTTTTGTAGGTAGATTTATTAAATAAGGGGCATTTTACTGATGATTAAACCGTTAATATCGGCGTAAACCCAATCGTTAGATTCTATGGTGGTGCTAAGCATGGTAATAGCTTGGTTTTTATCGCCAAAGCCGCGCTTTAAGGTACTACGCGGTGTAGAGCCTAGCGCCATTACAGGTAAGTTCATCGTGGCAAGTATTTCTATATCTCGGCAACAGCCATTTATTATTACGCCTTCCCAGCCATTATTTAGGGCACGCTCGGCCATAATATCGCCTATAAACGCAAAGCGTTTGCTCGCAAACCCGTTTATAACTAATACTTTACCTTCACCATTTTCATGCAATATATCGGCAGCAAAAGAGTTGTCTTCTGGGCAGGTAACGGTAACTACTTTGCCATAAAACGTGGTTTTTTTACCAAAGTGGTAAAGGCCGCTGTCTGCTACTTGCACGTTATCGCGATGATCGTCAAATAAATCGGGTGTAGTAAAGGATGTCATGGGTTAATTCTCACTTTGCTCAGGTATTTTAAGACCAATACCTTTTAAAATTATGTGGGTAATTGATTGCGTAATCTGTGCCACATCGGTTTCGTCGTACTCTAATTTGTTCATTACGAGTAAAACCTCAGCCTGAAAATCGGCGTAATATTGCGTGGTAGACCAAATAGTAAAAAGCAAATGGTAGGGATCAACTTTATCCATTTTATCTGCATCCATCCATGCTTGAAGTACATCAACCTTTTGTTTAACCCAAGGGCGGGTATTGGTTCTAAAGTAGTTTTGTAAATAAGGGGCACCGCGCAGTATTTCACTGGCAAATAAACGAGATTGCATTGGCTGTTCTACGGCGAGTATTACTTTGCTTTTAATGTAGTTATAAAGCACGGTAGCTGGATCGTCGTTAATTGTGACGTTATCGAGCCCTAAGTTCCAATTAGCTATTATGCGGTCGATCACAGACTCGTACAGACCATCTTTACTTTTAAAGTAATACAAAATATTAGCTTTTGGTACCTGCGCTTCTTTAGCAACCATGCTCATACTTGCTCCGTCGTAACCTAATTGCGAAAACAATTGCTCAGCGGCATCTAAAATTAGTTTTTGGTTTTTCTCGCGTGTCACTTCTTTTTTATTTGGCTTTATTTGTGTGGTCATTATAGAGTTTGCGTGTTTAACGTATTGATTGATTGTAGCTTTACTGACCAAAAGGTCAATTACTAAAGTGGCTTCAACACTTCAATACACACAATTTAGGCAATTTTACGCTTTGGCTGATAACGTTTACTATTTAATTTAGAGCTTTATTAAGTTCAGCTGCTTTGACTTTATTTAGTTGAA
>NZ_BADT01000092.1 GCF_000239855.1 Pseudoalteromonas sp. BSi20652
GAGACCCGCCCCCCCCACTCAAAGCATATATGGTCAGCGTTGCTGCAAAGACTAAGTCGCAGCCTGTAATAGAAAAGTCCATAAACCAGCAGGAAGAATCTTCACTGATGAGAACGTCTGAAAAACCTATTACCTCTGCAGCTAATGCCATTATAAAAATTAGAGAACGTGCAACGCCTAAGCCAACTATAGACACTAACAACTACAAAAAAATAGATCTCAAACTAGGCCTAAAGAGTATTTTAAATAAGCACTACAATACATCTCCATTAACACCTCAAATGTCACAAACTTTAACTCAACCGCAGCGGATCACAGTCCCAAAAGAGCATCAAAAAAATGCCATAGACCCATTAAAAATTGAGCAACAAAGTATGCAATTCACCATCTATCGCTTAGGCGATAGGTGTTTTAAGAAGGTGTCGATTGGAGCTGGTGTCATGCCAAAAAATGACCTACCTGATAGTTACATGCTAAGCATCAAATGTGCTAACACAAAAATAACCAACGCCTACGATCAAGTAATGAGTAAATGGTTAGATAAAAAACAATGGTAGCCATTGTTAATAAATGAAAATACCTTGCAGCTCTGTTGCAGATTTTTTAACTACTGATGGGCTACACCCTATCCATTCTCTGTCTGTGCAATCGTTTTTATTACTTATCTATAGTGGTTAAATCAGCAAGGTTTACCTAGAATGCTCGGTTGTTATTTTTATTAACACCTCATCAATTAGGAATTTATTAACTTAGTAATTATGTTGTTACTGCTTTTTGTTTGGTCAACTGGAATACAAAACTTAGCGCAGTCTATTACTGCACTTGCAGTTGCAATGAAGATGGGCGCAACTAAAGCTGATTTTGATGCCGTTGTTGCGATTCACCCCGTATAAGACATTATAACAATGCGCTAGGCGCTAAACTCTAAGTTCTCAATTATAAAAAGCCCTTGCTAAGTAAATAGTAAGGGCTTTTTAATGCTTTTAAATACTTGTTATATTTTGTACAAAAAACCACTTTAAACGTCACATTAAAAACACCCACTCAACATTAAATAAATATCTAAGTCATTATTTTAAAATTAAAAAATTTAGACCAATAAAATATTAAAAATTTAAATTTTGTTTTGACTTTAAAGCATTTTAACGATTAGAATCCCGCGCATTTATAGTTTCTCTTGGTTATTTATGTTTTGACTGCGATCTTTTATTTATTATGCCTAACGGGTATTGCCTCTTTGATTCAACTTGAAGGATTTGAGTTACAACAAAACGCACTTTACAGTGAAGAAACGCTCACTGAACATACGTAAGATATTTTAACTTCTTTAAGCTGTATTACTTACGGCGTTGTAGGCAATGATGTTTGTAAGAGAGTTTGATACCTATCTCGGCTCATACTTTTTTTGATGACGCTTGGCAAAGTATCGTCTATTCAATGTTGGCTGGTGTATTTGTTTATTTAATAGCAAACAGAGGGAGTATTTTTAACTCTTTAAAAGCCTATAGCCTCCCCCCTAGCTATGGGATTTGTTTGTCTGGCATGGTTACTTTACTCGCATTTTCGCGAACAATTGGCACAGATGCATTATGGCATTCAGTAATGGGCGATGACTATGTACGTGTAGTAAAAAAATTGTTGAAGAAGGAATAGAAATTCTTGGCTATACTCTAATCTTTATTTCAGCCATTGAGCTTGTGCTCATATGCCAAAAAAGAATGGCTAAAAATCACAAACATGGCACTGATGAAGTAATTCAATAACGTAGCTCCATTTTTATTGGTTACTTTTTTTGCACTAAATTTGCTAATTGGTTTAACAGCTCAATATACTAGCGTGTGTTTATCAACATACCTACAACTGGATATTATGATTACTGATATATTGCTACACCCATTTCTTGTTTCAATTGTTATGCTTAGCCTTGCACTTGGATTAAAAGTACTTGTTGATAAATTAGCGAAAAACCGCGCAGAAAAGAAAGAAAAAGACATTCGCTATATTTCCCACAATATTAAGCACTTTATTAATTTTACAATGGTTTTATTGCTGCTGTTTATATGGTCAACTGAGATTCAAAACTTTGCGCTATCGATCGCAGCTTTTGCAGTCGCCATAGTACTTGCAACGCGTGAGTTTATTCAATGTGTAATAGGCTTTTTTTACCTGGTAACAACCCGACCATTTAGAGTCGGCGATTGGATTCAGGTAGGTGATTATTTTGGTGAGGTAGCTGAAACAGATTGGATAAAAACAACGATGCATGAAATTGATATAAACACGTATCAATTTTCAAGAAAAACAATTTATATCCCAAACAACAAACTGATCACCAGCTCAATAAAAAACTTAAATTTTGTTAAACGCTTTGTTACACATCACTTTATTATTGTTCGCAGAGAAAGCTTTAATCCATACCCAATTCACGACACATTGACCAAACAAGCTAAACTGTACTGCGAAGAGTTTCAAGAAGTTGCAAGTCGCTATAATTCGATGATTGAACGTAAATTAGATGCAAAAATTTCAGGTCCTGAGCCGGTAATTCACTTTGGTACCACTGAGTTAGGTGAGTTTAAAGCCAGCTTTACCTTGTTTTGCCCTACAGAACAAGCGCTCGAAATAGAGCACAAATTAACAGAGTGCTTTTTTGCATTATGGTATAAAGAGGCTGAAAAAAATAAAGAGGGTGAAGGAGAAGCCTAAACTCCACCTTCATTAAAACAAAAAGCGCGAATTAACTTCGCGCTCATATTTTTATGCTGTACCACCTACAGTTAACTGATCTATTTTAAGGCTTGGTTGGCCTACGCCTACCGGTACGCTTTGACCATCTTTACCACAAACACCAACACCTTTATCAAGTGCTAAGTCGTTACCAACCATCGATATTTTCTGCATTACTTCTGGTCCATTACCAATAAGCGTTGCGCCTTTAATTGGTTGCGTAATTTTACCATTTTCGATTAAATACGCTTCTGATGCGCTAAATACAAACTTACCTGAGGTTATATCAACTTGTCCGCCGCCAAAGTTAGGCGCGAATACCCCTTTTTTAACTGAGCTTATAATATCGGCTTGGCTGTGCTCACCACCTAACATGTAAGTATTAGTCATGCGAGGCATTGGTAAATGTGCATACGACTCACGACGTGCGTTACCTGTAGGGCTTACACCCATTAAACGCGCATTTAACTTATCTTGCATGTAACCTTTTAAAATACCGTTTTCAATAAGTACGTTGTAAGCGGCTGGTGTGCCTTCATCATCCACATTAAGTGAGCCTCGGCGATCAGCCATTGTGCCATCATCAACAACAGTACACAGCTCAGATGCTACTTTTTGGCCCACTTTACCACTAAACGCAGACGCGCCTTTGCGGTTAAAGTCGCCTTCAAGTCCGTGCCCTACCGCTTCGTGTAAAAGCACGCCAGGCCAACCATTACCAAGTACAACTTCCATAGTACCTGCAGGTGCATCAATAGCCTCAAGATTTACTTTAGCTTGGCGTACTGCTTCTTCGGCAAATTCCATCCAACGTGGTTTACCATCAACAAGCTCTTTAAAGTAACCATAATCTAAACGTGCGCCACCACCTGCGCCACCGCGTTCACGGCGACCATTTTTTTCAAGCAGCACTGAGCAGTTTAAACGAATAAGCGGGCGAATATCGGTCGCAAACGTACCATCACTTGCCGCTATTAATACTTCTTCGTATACCGCCGACATTGAACTAATGACTTGCTCTGCATCGGGTGCTAGTTCACGAATGTAGTTTTCAAGTTCGCGTAATAAGCTCACCTTGTCGGCATCGCTCATACTCGAAATTGGCTGATGCGGTGCAAATTGCTCTTTAACTTTAACATCACTAAATACTTTAATCGCTCTATCTTCGCCAGCATCTGCAATGCTACGAGCCGCTGTAGCCGCTTTATTAAGTGCTTCGAGATTTATTGCATCAGAGTAAGAAAAACCCGTTTTTTCGCCGCTTACGGCACGCACACCAACGCCGCGTTCAACGTTATAAGAGCCTTCTTTAACTAAGCCGTCTTCAAGCACCCATGATTCGTGGTGGCTTGATTGAAAATATAAATCAGCGTAATCCACTTTATGCTGATGTATGTAAGCGAGCGTTTTTTCGAGCTCTTCTCTATTTAGCTGGCTGTCGTGTAATAAATGCTGTTCAACCGAATTCATAATAAATGCTCTCTAAATCGTTGATGAGACTGCACGGGCATATCTCGTCTAATTTTTTGTAACTGGTCTAAATCTGCGTTGCAGCTTATAAAACCGGTGCCTGTTGGCAATTCACTCAGGATATTTCCCCAAGGTGAAATAATAATACTGTGACCGTATGTCTGCCGGCCATTTTCATGTGTACCGTGTTGAGCCGCTGCAACTACATAACATTGTGTTTCTATTGCGCGCGCTGTTAATAACGGCTGCCAGTGTGCTTGCCCAGTAGGGACTGTAAATGCACTCGGGACTAAAATAATATTGGCACCTTGGCGAACTAGTTCGTTGAATAAGCCACTAAAACGCAGATCATAACATACTGTTAAGCCTATTTTACCAAAGGGAGAATCAACAACAACCACATCGCTACCTGCTTGGGTAAAATCTGACTCTCGATAGTTCCCTGTTTGATCATCTACGTTTACATCAAATAAATGTATTTTGTTATACGTTGCAACCAGCTCGCCTTGATTATTATATAAGTGCGATGCTGCATAATATTTATGTTTGTTAAATGGTTCAGGCATTGTGCCTGCATTTAACCAAATATTATGGTGTTGGCACAATTCACTAAGTTGTAATTTGTATTGCTCAATTTGCTTAGCAACACGTAACGTATCGTTACCACTTTTACTAAACACTAAAAAAGCCTCTGGCAAACAAACAAGTAATGGCCTTGTTGCGGGAAGTGTTTTAAGTGCACGCTTCAAGCTTGCTATGTTGTCATCAGGGCTTAACCCTGATGACATTTGCAGGGCAACTATTGTAGGTGTGCTTAGTATTTCAGTGTTGTTCATTGCGTTGCTGTTACTTGTGCATCTTTAAGCTTTAAATCGACTGATGCTTGTGGCTGATTTTGCGCAGCTTGCGGTAGCGTAACTTCACGGCTTTTTCTATCGAGTTCTTGAACAATAGGATCGTTCATTTTACCCGTCACTTTAAAGTTGATCTCTGAGATCACGCGCGCAGAATGAATAACTTTATCAATTGCTAAGGCAGCAAGCCCTGTTACTGGGTTTACCATCCATGCAACGATAACCGGAATACTCGAGGTTACCTGAGGCGCCACAGCAAGGTCATAATCTATATCAAGCGTGTTTAAATTTGCATACCCTTTAATAGTTAAATCAGCGGGTACGCCGTCCATTTTGGTATCTTTAGTGTAAGCGATACCGTTTTCTAACTGCATAGTGCCTTGCATGCTGTTATAAAAAAAGCCCTTTGAAAATACATCTCTAAAATCGAGTTTCAGTTTGCGTACTAATGAATCGAGGCTCAGTAACGAAAATACGCGTGCCCCGCCATCGCTCACTTCAGTTAAGTGACCTTCTTCTAAATCCCAAGCTATCTCGCCACTTAAACTTTTTACATCAAAATCATAAGGTGCTGCTTGCCAAGTAAGATCATAATTAAGATCGGCTTTTGAGTCTTTAATCGCGGAGGTTATATCAAACTCACCAAACAGTGCACCTATGTCATCACTTTTAAGCTCGCCACTTAGCGTTGTTAATCCATTTTGCCACTGCCCTTTAGTGCGCAGTACATGATCGCCTTTATCGATTACAAGTTCTGATATTGATAAACGCTCGCCATCACCCAATAATGACGCACTCACTTTATCAAGCTGGTAGCGATCAATTTTGCAGTCACTACATTCAAACTCAATGGCAGGTATTTTAGTAAGCCAGCTTAAGTCTTCCTCAGGAAGTACATCTGTTATTTCAATTAATTGCTCACTAGGCTGTGCAAAATTAAGCCTTAAATAATCGGCATTAATTCGTATGGGCTGGCTAGGCTGTGATGTAGGAATAAAAACGCCAGCTCTAAGTTCTTTAGCATTTAGCTTTAGGTATAGATCGTCTTTTGATGGTGCTAAACGCATTTCAAAATCATTAAAGATGATGTTACTCGCATCAAGCATACCTATATTTGCGACCACCTCATTAAGCGGTGGCATAATCCCTTTTGATTCTTTATCTGGGTTTGCTTTACCCGCTTTAATTATTTGATCAATCAGATTGAACCAAGGCACTAATTCACTCTGTTCAAGATTTATATTTACGCTTAAATCTTTTTGATTTAATCCTAAATCTTGTTTTCCGAGCACAAAATGGGCGTTACTAAACTGTGATTTACCATTTTCTAAAATGGCATTAAAGTAAAACTGTTGGTTAGCGTTTGCTGTAATGAGATTAGAAATGTCATCACCTTGTACTACTGCATCAAGTGCCCACACTTGTTCGCTATTTTTATCATAAGGTGCAGGTAAGTTACTCGTTAAGCCAAGTAGCTCAGAGTTTATCTGAGCGTGGTAATTAAAGCCTTGTTCGGTAAAATTAAGAACTAAGCCAATATCAACATCGCTTTGCCCGCTTAAATAATTTTTTAATATACCCTGTCCACTATCAATTAATGTATCGGCGTCAATTTTAGCGTTTATATCTATGTTTGCTTGGTAATTTTTTGCATCACTTTTACTGCTGTAATTAATATTTAGCGGCATACCCGACCACTTCGCAGTCGCATTTTTAAGTGTGATATTGTCGTTTTTAAAATTAAGCTCGCCAGTTAAGTTTTTAAGCTCAATACCTGGCGTTGCTATAAATACTGGCAAGTCATTTAAATTAACTTTGCCGCTAACACTGGCTCCGCCTTTAAACTTAGAGCCTACCAAAAGCTCAATACTGGCATCGGCTTCCCCTTTGCCCTGTACAACTTTAAAAATTTCAGCAAGAGGTTTGGCAATAGGTGTCGCTGCAAAGAAGTCATGCAACTTCTCCATCTGTGCTTTTTTATCGATTTGTACAATTAACTCGTCAGCATGCATTAAATCTGCAATGCTTACCTGTACACTATTACCAATATCTAAATTAACCAACTTACCTTGCTGGCTATAAATATCCATACGCTCATTAGCAAAATGCAGTGCTATATTCGCATCAGTCACCATTGGCCAATCTGGATCAAATTGATACGTTGCGTTGTCTATTTGCGCCACGACATCAAATTGGCCGGAGCCATCAGTAAACGGAAATCCGGATAACGGCCCTGCAAATAAAATCTGTGCTTTAGATATCTCACCGGCTTTAATTGCACCGTTTAAATGGCTAACAAGGCCTGGACTCATTACTTTAAGCGGAAAATAATGGCCTACTATACTTGCATCTGGAGCAAACACTTCTGCATATAAATCAAGCCTAGGTGCTTCACCAAAGCTAAGTTGCATTTCAGCGGCTAATGTCACTTCGTTATTATCAAACCAAATATTATCACTGCTGATATGCCAAGCATCTGCCTGTTTAGCTAAATCAAGCTCAACATTTAATTGGTTGTAAGGTATATTTTCACTAAAACTGTCACCTGTAACGAGGGTGCCATTTTCGCCAAATAAAGCAATACGACCATTTTTTTGATTGAGAAAACCATTTACGCGCAGACCTTGAGCGGCAGGTACAGAATCCAATTCTTTCCAACCAATATTATTGGCCTCAAACCATAATTGCCACTGCTTAAAATCGTTAAAAATTAGGTGGGCTTGCTTTATTTGCCCACTAGGTTGACGACTTAGAAAAGGGTCAAGCGCATCAAAGCTGGTAAGCTCGGCTAAATTAGCAAGTAGTTCTAAATCAACTTGTTGTAACCATATTTGGTTTTGGGCACCGAGTTGTGCTTCAAACTCTAAACTTGGCCAGGTTGTATTATTACTATTAAATGTTAAACCGGTGCTTTTTAAATGCCAGCTGTTATGCTCAGGATATAAATGAAATCCTCCTTCGCTTAAACTGACTTGTTGATTTTGCTCTGCATTTTTCCATCGCACAAAGCTCGGTAACCATTGCATTTTTATATCACTTACAAGGCCTTTTTCAAGCTTGAGCCAAGCCTGTAAATTTATATCACTACTTAATTGCTGTTTTTCGGTATTAATATATTGTGCAAGCCAATTAGACACATCTACCTTATTCGCTTGTACATACATGTCTCCAGCTACCTGCTCAATACTTTCACCAGTCAGTGCAATACGTGCATCAAAAGTCCCCACCGATATACCTGGCAATGCGAGCGTTCCGCTGCCTAAATGTTGCTCATCTTCATTTTGCCAAATAATATTCTCAAGTAATAATTTGCGCTCTTTTCCATCCGCTAATACAAAATTAATGCTCGAGTTTTCTATAGCAAAGTGGCCTGTATCACCTAAAAAAGCCCCTCAATTAATTCTTTTTGTTCAAACGATACTTCGCCTTTGTCGCTGTTTTCAAATAAGTTTGCAACGTTAACACTGGTATGAAAACCGTTGATTACAAAGTAATTAGATTTTAACTGCAGCGTTTTTAAGCTTTCCCACAAATTAAGCTCTAAACTAGTCTTAGCTATAGTGAGTGAAATAGGCGCGGTTTCATTATCTTTAAACGATAGGTCTTCAAGCACTAAAGCGGGGCCATTACCTTGCCAACTTGCTGATATGGCGCCGATTGAAATGCTTATTGCAAACTTATCATGTAGGTAGGTTTCTATATCGCCTTTGTAGTCGTTTGCATACGGGAGGGTATATTTTAAAATAGAAACAATAACGGCCAGTAATACCAAAATTATGGCGCAGGTTTGCCATAACTTTCTAAAACAAAAAAAACAGACCGCTTTTGCTTTCATTACATCATTACCACATCAAACTGCTCTTGGCTGTATAAGCTCTCTGTTTGAATTTGAACTTGCTTACCAATAAATAGTTCAAGCTCAGCAAGGTTATGATACTCATCGTTTAATAGGGCTTCGCTCACAGCAGGCGCAGCGTACACCATAAACTTGTCGGCAGCGTATGCTCGGTTAACACGCACTATTTCACGTAGTATTTCGTAGCAAACCGTTTCAACTGTTTTTTGCGAACCTCGACCTGAGCACGCAGGGCATACATCACATAAAATATGCTCTAAGCTTTCGCGTGTGCGCTTGCGCGTCATTTCAACAAGCCCAAGTGCAGAAAGCCCATTGATATTCGTTTTAGTGCGATCTTTTGCCAGTGCAGATTCAAGTGAATGTAATACGCGGCGCTTATGCTCATCACTGACCATATCAATAAAGTCGATAATGATAATACCGCCTAAATTACGTAGCCTAAGTTGGCGGGCAATAGCTGACGTTGCCTCTACGTTGGTATTAAAAATCGTTTCTTCTAAGTTACGATGTCCTACAAATGCACCTGTATTAACATCAACAGTCGTCATCGCTTCTGTTTGGTCAATAATGATGTAACCACCCGATTTTAATGTAACTTTACGGTGCAATGCTTTTTGAATTTCGTTTTCAACGTCAAACAAATCAAATATAGGCCGCTCACCTGGGTAGTATTCGAGTACTTGAGAAAGCTGTGGAACAAACTCTTCAGTAAATAACTTTAGCTCTTCATAGGTAAGCTTAGAGTCAACGCGAATGCGCTCCATATCTTCGCCTACGTAGTCACGTAGGGTTCTAAAGGCAAGCGTTAAATCTTCGTGTAAAATACTCGCTTTACTGGTTTTTTTACGGCGAGCTGTAATTTTTTCCCACAGTTTTCTTAAAAAACCGGCATCGTGTCGTAATTCGACTTCGCTAGCACCTTCGGCTGCTGTACGAACAATAAAACTGCCATTTTCATCGCCATATTCTGCGACTATTTTTTTAAGGCGTGAGCGCTCTTCTTCCGTTTCAATACGCTGACTAACCCCTACGTGGGTCGCGTCTGGCATAAACACTAAATAGCGAGAAGGTATAGTAATGTCAGTAGTGAGTCTTGCGCCTTTAGTGCCTAGCGGATCTTTTACCACTTGCACCATGATGTATTGGCCTTGACGAACTAGCTCCCTAATATCTTGTACTTTTTTTATTGGTACGTCGTCGACCCCTTCAACAATAGAAGCACTATTAACAATATCTGATGCATGTAAAAATGCAGCTTTTTCAAGGCCGATATCAACAAAAGCAGCTTGCATACCCGGAAGCACCCGGCTTATTTTTCCTAAGTAAATGTTGCCTACAATCCCTAAGTTACCGATACGCTCTAATTGTATTTCTTGCAGTACACCATTTTCTATTAGGGCAACACGGCTTTCGCTCGGTGTGACATTGATCAGTAATTCTGTACTCATGTTACCTTCTTAAAAATGCGTGTAATAATTGTTCGGTTTCATATAAAGGTAAGCCTACCACACAAAAATAGCTACCCGAAATATGCGTAACGAAGCGGCCGCCCAACCCTTGTATGCCATAACCACCAGCTTTATCTTGTGGTTCGCCACTTAGCCAATAAGCTTTTATTTCTTCATCAGTAAGGGCTTTAAAAGTAACGTCTGTACTTACCACACAGCTTAATACTTTTTCTTGTGTAGCAAAAGCAACTGCCGTTAACACTTGGTGTGTATTACCCGATAAGCGCTTTAACGTTTGCGTAAAGTCAGCCTCATCACGCGGCTTACCTAACGATTCGTTGTCAATAACAACAACTGTATCACTGCCTAGCACTGGGCGGTCTTTATATCCTAGTTTAACCCCTGAGATTGCTTTTAAGCGTGCTAAACGTTCAACAAGCGCTCTAGGTTGCTCGTTTGGAAGTGGGCTTTCATCTGCATCAATACTAAATTGTGTAAATTCAATACCTAATTGGCTTAATAACTCTTTACGGCGAGGAGAGGCTGATGCCAAATATACTGAGGTAGTCATTACCTGATCCTAAAATGTCTGCGGTATTTACGAAGTAGTAAAAAGACCCAAAACCAACTAACCATTCCGGTTGCTACTGGCCATAAATACTGTGGATTAAAGTAAACCCCTAACAAAAAGTGATTTAGCCAAAACTGCATTAAATGATAAAGCGTTAAAAATAAACCAATTAATAAGCTTTGTTGCCAAAGCGAAAAGTTACGAATTTTTTGAAAGTTGCTCGCGGTTACAAATATACATATTGAAAATGTAAGCGAGTTCACACCTAGCGGTGAGCCAGATGCTAAATCTATTAATAAACCAACAACCCATGCAGTACCAATATTTAAACGATGCGGTACCGCAAGCGACCAATACATAAGTACGAGTAAAACCCAGTCAGGTCTAAATGGTTCAAACGAAAAAGGGAGCGGCATTAATGCCATTATTAACGCAAAAAAGATGCTTAGCGCAATTAACAATGAATAACGGTTAATCATCGCTGATTTGCTCCTGTTGATTACGCCATAAAATAACAAGTAAACGAATGCGATCTAATTGCGCAATAGGTTCTGCAAAAACTTGTGCAAACGGGCGGCCTTCATCACGGTTTATTTCGGTTACGACAGCCACCGGATACCCCTCCGGGAATGTACCACCTAAACCTGATGTAACGAGTACATCGCCAATTCGCACATCTAAGCTGTGAGGTACATGCGAGAGCTTAACTACGTTAATTTTACCTATGCCTTCGACAACCGTTCGTACATCGTTGCGAAGTATACGCACAGGTGTAGCATGCGTAGTATCAGTCATGAGTAATACACGTGACGTAGTTGACCCTACTTTAGTTAATTGCCCTACTACACCCATTTCATCAATGACGGCTTGGCCTTCACTGAGCCCATCAGTAGTACCACGATTTATAACAACTTGATGGCTATACGGATTTGAATGTACAGAAAGTACTTGAGCAATAATTTTACGATTTGATTGCTTTGCAGAGGAGCCCAATAAGGCACGCAGTTTTTGATTTTCTCTGGCTAGAAATTGATATTGCTGAAGCTGTTCGCTTTGTAGCATTTGCTTTTTTTTCAGCGCTTCGTTTTCAGTAAGAAGTTGATCCCGCGTATGCAGGCTTTTAGCACTTAAGCTAAATAATTCGTAGGGTAAATTAGCAACATAGATTAGTGGGCTAACTAGAGTATTAAGGCTGGTACGAACAACGGTACCACCTTGCGTATATCTGTCTCCAACTATGAGTACGATACTCAAAAGCACTGCGACAAAAAGTCGCAGTTGCAAAGAGACTGTGCGTCCAAACATTAATTTCATTAGTCGTAACTAAAAACGTCACCACCATGAACATCAATCATTTCCAGTGCTTTACCGCCACCACGTGCAACACACGTAAGTGGATCATCAGCTACAACAACCGGAATACCCGTTTCTTCCATTAACAAACGGTCTAAATCTTTTAACAATGCGCCACCGCCAGTAAGTACCATACCATGCGCAGAAATATCTGATGCAAGCTCTGGTGGTGATTGCTCAAGCGCAACCATTACTGCACTCACAATACCCATTAACGGCTCTTGTAGAGCTTCTAGGATTTCGTGTGAGTTAAGTGTGAATGAACGCGGAACACCTTCTGCAAGGTTACGACCGCGTACTTCAATTTCGATTGGCTCATCGGTTTTAAACGCAGAGCCAATTTGATGCTTAATATTTTCTGCTGTCGCTTCACCAATTAAGCTACCGAAGTTACGGCGTACATAATTAATAATAGCTTCATCAAACTTATCACCACCAATACGAACAGATGATGAGTAAACAACGCCGTTAAGTGAAATAATAGCAACTTCAGTTGTACCACCACCAATGTCAACAACCATAGAACCTGTTGCTTCTGATACTGGTAGGCCTGCACCAATAGCTGCTGCCATTGGTTCTTCAATTAAGTAAACTTCACGAGCACCCGCACCCATTGCAGATTCACGTATTGCACGTTTTTCTACTTGCGTAGCACCACAGGGTACACAAATTAGTACGCGCGGACTTGGACGCATAAAGTTATTGTTATGCACTTGTTTAATGAAGTGTTGTAACATTTTTTCTGTTACAAAAAAGTCGGCGATAACACCGTCTTTCATCGGACGAATCGCTTTTATATTACCCGGTGTACGACCTAGCATAAGCTTTGCTTCTGTACCTACAGATGCAACACTTTTAGGTCCACCAGCGCGCTCTTGGCGGATAGCAACTACTGAAGGTTCATTTAACACAATGCCTTCATCTTTTACATAAATTAGGGTATTGGCTGTACCCAAGTCAATCGATAGATCGTTAGAAAAAATACCACGGAGTTTTTTAAACATGAGGCTGGATGACCTTTGAAATACGTTCTTATATTAGCTGCCTCACTTTAACATGCTCAACCATATGAGCAATATAAAGCGCAGCGCCTTTGTGAATTTGTGAAAAAAGGAAGCAACGCTTCCTTAATTGAGTTTTATCGTTCGCGAACTAAGCGAAAACCAATGTAGTTAGATCTAAAATCAGGCGCTAAAATTAAACGTGTAGATGCACGAGCAAGACTTGGTGCAAAGTTCCACGCTCCGCCTCTTACTGCTACATCAGACTCACCTGATTTTTTGTCGGTCCATTCCCATACATTGCCTACGGTATCGTATAATCCAAATGCATTTGGAGAAAAAGAACCTACCGGTGATGCACGTCTGTTTGACCATTCACTACCACACCAACCACAGTTAGCTAGGTTTTTACCAATTTCGTTACCCCAAGGATATTCTGTCTCGGTTCCTGCACGTGCTGCGTATTCCCACTCAACTTCGTTAGGTAAACGAAATTGCTGTCCTGTTTGACCCGATAACCACTCAGCGTAAGCTTTTGCATCGTTATAAGTTAAACATACAGCAGGAAAGTCATTGCCTTGCTCAAAACCAGGATTACGCCAATTTAAATTTGCTTCCCATACTGGTTCGCCATTTAAATAATACGCACACCCTTTATTTTGTTCTGCTTGGGTTTTATAACCAGTATTTGCTACAAACTTTTCGTAAGCGCCTACAGTGACTTCTTTACTTTGCATAGCAAAAGAATTTGCTATTACTTTTTCAATAACTGGGCGTTCATTGGCTAAACCGTTACCGTTAATATCGCCCATTTTAAATTTGCCTGCAGGAATAACCACAACCGGCGTTTCAACGTTTGTATTTAATACGTTAACGTTTTCACTTACTTGGCGTGTTGTTACCTCTGGTTGCTCTCGAGTATAGGTCGGTGCAGCAATCGACTTAGGCTTTTTTACTAAATTTGCACTAATTGTTTGTGCTTTATTCAAATCAACACGAACTTGGTAAGGTTTGTAGCCAAGTTTACGTATTTCAATGTTATGAATTCCAGGTGGTAAGCTTGTCACTAAGCGAGTAGAGCCAAAGCTAACACCATCTATAAACACTTCATCATCGTATACGTTTGATCGTAATGTCAGCTCGACTGATTGATCCTTCTTTTGATTAACAACAGAAGAGTAATCTTTTTTCACTGATACAGGTTTAACTGAATAATCACGTACTGGCTGCTCATTTAATCGAGAAACAGAGACCGTGCTGCGATTATCCGCGCTGTTACTGAACGTTAACTGACTATCGGAAAATGTATTATTATAAGTAGGCTGATAAGCCGCTGTTAACGGGGTGCCATACTCAGAACAATAACGATTATCTATGCTTAATAAGCTACATAAACGACTGCTGTTAACTTCACCGCGCATCGTTACGCTTAAGTTGACGTTGTAATTACCTTGACCGCTAAATGCACTGTTAACTACATGACTACTTAATATTTGTACTTGAGCGCCAGCCAAGTTACGCTTTGGCTCAACAATTCGCTCTTCCGTCAAGTTTGCAAATATCTGATCAACAAAACGCTTCGTTGCTTTTTGTAAACCCATTTGCTGACCGCGTTGTTCACACGCTGCTAGCGTTTCTGTTCGCTTACAGTTAATAGTGTGGTTAACCTCAAGTGTACCTTCGCGTGTAAACTCGTTACGTAAACGCTCCACTCTAGCCGTAGTTAATTGCTCTTTTAAACTTTCTAATGTATTTAAAAGTGTATGCTTGGCAACACGTATTTGTTCTATATCTTTACGGTGGGATGCAATTGCCGCCAACTGCATAGAAATATCATCTTTATTTTGCTTATGATCAATCACCGCTTTTTGATAACGTGATTGAGCTGCACTAATATTAATCGTCGGATCATCAATTAAACGGCGATACATTTCGTTCATCGCATCGAGCGCTTGGTTTTTTTCTTTATCTAGCTCAGTTGAACGAGAACGAAGTAGCTCTAATTGATTTTGTAACTGACTTTCTTCTTTTAAATGTTTATCAAGTATTCTTGTCGAGTTATCGTATTCTGTTTGTTTAACACTAATCTCTGACTCAATTCCAGTTACGGTAGCGGTGTCTTGTGCAAATGCACTACTTGCTAACAAACTAGCTGTAATCAACAGAGATAAAGGAGTAATTCGCATATATTCCAGTCCCAAAAAGCGGCAATTATTTGGTCGTTATTATTTTTTATAATTAAAGCCTTATGCTATGTACTTGCAGCACAAAACACAAGCTTTGTTCAATTATTATCTTAGTTTACAACTATTCGCGTGTTTCACGCCAGTAAATAACCCGATCATTTACTCTAAAATGACCAAATTGCAAAAAAGTACAAAGATCAAACTATGTAGTATCACCCTGCAAATACTATTTTAATCAATCATAAGTATTGTTTTTAATATAAGTTAATCAAACCCCTTTGACTGTGCATGAAGGCCGTTGTTTTAAATCCACGACTGTTGTAGTGCTGTTCTTATATACAAATGAGTAGTGAGTGAAGTTTAAAATCTATGTTATTGCCAAATAATGAACGCTCAAATCTAAAGTCTATTAGTAATATATTTAGCCATAGACAAATCGCTCATCGGCTACCCTATACCTAAATATTAATTAACAGCCTGTGATAACAAGTGTAATTTTAGGTGGAGTTATAATCACTGAATGAGTATTGCTATTGGCGCGTTCAGCTTGCGTATATTCAATGCGGCAATTATCTTGCGCCACATAATTATTAGGGTAAATGACAACGGTACCTGCAGTTGTCACTTCATCAATATTAAAGCCATCTATATCTGGCGTTGCAGAAGAGCTGATAATAACATCTAAAAATGCCTCAAATGCGACCTCTGTTGCTGCTGGGTAACCGTAAACTGTAGGAATGACACCACCATTATTAGCCGTAACACTAGCTGTTGCTTTTTTATGATTACTGGCAATAATTGACTTATCATTTACAGTGTTGATACCGATACTAATTGATTCTTGAAGTGTTTCAAGAATCGACGCATTCGCTTCACCCTGCAGGTTTAAAAAGCGTGGAGCAGTGAACACCGCTAAAGCCCCTAAAATGACAATAACAATGATTAATTGAACTAACGAAAAGCCAGCTTGCCTTTTTATGTGTATTATTTTTAGTAATTGCTCTTTCATGATCAAACCTCCTTTTACAATTAGCTAACTTTAGAACAGGTTTACTAATCAAGCTACTCAAACTTTACTAAACGTTATTTTACTGTAATGAAAATTAGAGCGTGTTGATCTTTATGAATTAAAATTCATTCAATTCAAGGAAGATTTAATCGCGGCGCGAGGTGTGTAATCTAGTGGGCTCAGTAACTGCTCCAGCGTTACCTGGCTTACTCCGTGTAATAACTAAAAGCCAAGCAAAGCTTTCATGTTCTGCTTACTCCCCTACCTACATCCATGCAAGCAGCAAAGAGTCAACCGACTCTAGAAAGAACCCAAAGGGCTGTGCATGTTTGGCATTTATGCTGCGTTATCGCCTATTTATGATCAACAGCCACACAGCAATGACTTTGCCTTGCTTTAATACCCAATAGTCAGCTGTAAATTCAACCACCAAAGATCAACACGCTTTAAGCAAATCAAGTACTATTTTATATGGCCACTTTTATGTATAAGCTATAAAATCAATACGGTGTATCGATACTACCTATTCATAATGAGCTAAAATGTCAGCATCTTTCAAAATAAACGAAACCACTATTACACAAACAATTGATGCTTTATGGCTAAAAAATAAAGGTATTGAGCTGAAAATAAAACGAGATGACCTATTACACCCACTTATAAATGGTAATAAATGGCGTAAACTCAAATATAATTTAGCGCAAATGCAAACGCAGAATAAAACTGAATTACTTACATTTGGTGGTGCCTTTTCAAATCATATCCACGCCTGCGCTGCAGCCGGAAAACTATTTAACTTAACAACACATGCAGTTGTTCGCGGCCCTGAATTAGATCAAAGCAACCCAACGATTCAATTTGTAAAGCAATGTGGTATGCAGCTTCATGTGGTTAATAGAATTGAATATAGATTACGCAACGATCCTCACTACCTGAAAGATCTCCAAGCTCGCTTCCCTAATGCTTATATTCTACCTGAGGGGGGCACTAATTATTTTGCTGTGCCAGGCTGTGCTGAATTAGCTCAAAGCTTACCCAAACATGACTATTTAGTTTGCCCTACTGGCAGTGGTGGAACCCTTGCCGGACTTATTGAAGGCAGTCAGGTTACAACTCAAGTAATAGGAGTAGCGGTATTAAAACAAGCGAAATACCTTGAAGAAGAAGTACGTAAGTTAAGTCACAAAGCAAACACACAAACTAATTGGCAACTGCTATGCGATTTTCATGATGGTGGCTATGGTAAATTTACCCCTGCGCTATGGCAATTTTGCCAAGAAATGGCGAAAAATCACGACTTACCCTTGGAGCCAATTTACAGTGGTAAAATGATGTATGCCTTGTGGCAGTTAATAAAACAAGACTATTTTCCTGCAGGTAGCAAAATAATAGCCATTCATACTGGCGGTTTACAGGGTTTAGACGGACTTAAATATAGAGGGCTAATTTAATGAAATACAGCCTGCGTGAACTCTTGCAGTAGTTTTGAAAAATAAAACCCTTGCGCACCAGTAACACCGAGCTTAGCAAGTATTCGCAGCTCTTTTTGAGTTTCTACACCAACGGCATAAACAGGTAGATTTAATAGTTTGCCTGCGTTAACTATTTCTTTTATACGTTTTTGATTATGTGTTTTTTCATTAATTAAGTGCACTAATTCATAGCTAAGTTTTAACCCACGCACCTCTTCATAATCAATAAGCATGGCAATATTTTCACTACTTTTTACATTATCAATAATGATCTGCGATCTGTGCTTTTTGATTATATTAAACGTCTTAATTAATCTCTCTCTGTTCTTACAAAAGTACACTTCGCTCATTTCAAATTGTAACTGGCTACATAAATTAAGATTATCCATTTTCATGGCTAACCAATCCCAAAACTCATCGCTAAGCCAATTATTAGGATGTATATTAATACTCACTGTAAGCGGAGATTTTTCAGCCATCACTAATGTTAAAATTTGCGATAACACCGCTTTATCTAATATCAACGCATCGCCTTTGCTTTCAACTTGGTTAATAAAATACTGGGCAGCAAGTAACCCATACGTGTCGTGCCTTACTCTAATTAATGCTTCGTGCTCTATAATATCGCCACTAATAAGGTCAAACACAGGCTGAAAAGAAAGTATAAATTTATTCTTTTTAATGTTATTGATCACCTGTTCACTGCAAAATAACACGTCTTGGTTATTACTAAGCGCCAACCGATGGCGATGAATCAACACGCTCTTTTGAGAAAGCGCCAGGGCAGATTGAGCTAACTGATATACTTTTTTCTGATCGGCCCCTAAACGATAGTTACACGCACCCAGTTTAATACTTTTGCGAGTCGCGTTTTTTTGATGACTTTGACAAGCAATAAAAATACTTTTGTGCAAACGCTCGGTGTAGCGATCGAGCTCTGCAATGGGCACATTATAAATTGTAATTGCTAGGCCTCCTGGGTTGATTAGCTTTACCGATATGTTTTTTATGCCCGGAAAACTCTTCACTACAAATATTTCAAAACTAGCTTTTATGTCTGTGTTTTTATCAAATTGACTATCCAAACTAACCAATATAAATAAAGTATGGTATTGCGGTGCCGCGGCATATAACGAACCTAACTCATCGTCTTTTACCGATTTGATTAAACCAGGTTTATACTGCTGATTTAGCAAATCTGCTTTTTTTTGTAGATTATGAGATAACGCTACTGGTTTTAGTTTTAATCTATTCCCCCAACAATAAAATGAGCTTGCAGCGCCTAAGATAACTAAGTTCAATAAAAAAATAAATAACTTTCTATTATCCAAGTTGGTAAATGGTAAAGGCCTATGCTGAGTGTTTTATACGAAAAAACCTCAAGCTCTGGCTTTATAAGGTTTTTAAAAACAAGTGATGGCGACTCAGGTGTAAGCATAAAGCCTTTGCTTTGAGCCAATGCTGCCATTATTTTTTGATCTATGGGTGAGTTTAATTGCAACTCATAAATTTGCTTAATCAGCTGCTGCCCAGTGAGGTGTGTTTTTAGGTGTAATGCATTATCTAAAATAAGGTTAAAACCAATCAACGAGATCACAAGTAAAGCCAGATAAATCAGCTTAAATTGATTCGAAAACCAAAACGATCCCTTATACATAACAACCCACCTGTTAACTTACTAACCAAAGTGTTGTCTAAAAAAGCCATAAGTACAAGGTGACAAATTAAGTTTAAATATATAACTTAAATTCTGGATAATTAATTTTTCTCAAGCTACTATTTTCAGCGCTATTTGTGTTGAACTTATTTGCAATAGTTCGGCTATTGACGCGTAAATTCGCCTTACTTTCACTAAAAACCGCTAGCCAGAGAGTAATAGGATAAAATAGTATTTTACTTCAATGGCATAGAAAACCTATTAACCAAAATTCAGGTTAATTAATTTTTATCTGAAAAATAATGCAAATATAAAACAGTAACTCAGTTGATTGGACTAAAAACTCATAACTATTAGCTACGCAAATAAGTGGGTTACTTTAACTTTACCTGTGTAACAACCACATAAAAACAAAAAAGCCGCTAAATAGCGGCTTTAAAATATTTTTCAACATTTTGTATTTTGTCTATCATTTAGAACGGAATGTCGTCATCAAAATCAATGGTTGGTTCCATTGGATTTGATGCGCCACCTTGCGGTGCACTTTGTGGTTTAGGAGCAAAGCCACCTTGCTTTTGTGGTGCACTATTTTGTTGTGGTGCAAAACCACCTTGTGGCTGGTGCTGATTACTGTGTTGCGGAGCAGGTGCAGATTGAGGTCTTGCTGTAGGTGCCGCTGGCGCTGCTTGCTGCTGTGGTGCGTAGCTATTTTGCGGAGCATGGCTTGGATTATTTTGACCATAACCACCACCTTGTTGGCCGCCTTGATTACCTTGGTAACCACCACCTTGTTGCCCACCTTGCGGCTGATTACCCTGGTAACCGCCACCGCTTTGTTGATCGCCACCACGGGCACCTAACATTTGCATTTGACCTGTAAAGCCGTCTACAACAATTTCAGTTGTGTATTTTTCTTGGCCTTGTTGATCGGTCCATTTACGCGTTTGAAGTTTACCTTCTACATAAATTTGTGAACCTTTACGACAATATTCACCAACAATTTCAGCTAATTTGCCAAAGAACACAACACGGTGCCACTCAGTTTTATCAACCATTTGGCCAGTGTTCTTATCTTTATAGCTATCCGAAGTTGCTAAGGTAATATTTGCTACACCATTGCCGTTAGGCATATAACGAACTTCAGGATCTTGCCCTAAATTACCAACCAAAATTACTTTGTTCACACCGCGTGCCATGGAACCATCTCCTATAAATGTTAGATTAAACCAGCGACTTTACGCGCTTGGTCTAGGTCAAATTCTTTATCATTAATCTTTAAATAGCTGCGACTTTCATCGCGAACTACAGTTGCTTCTATTACACCTGGTAAAGCAACTAACTGAGAAGCAAGTGTTTGAGCATGCTCTTCAGAATCTAATTTGGTCATTAAACTAATAACTTTACTTTTGGGTGGGACTTGCATTTTCCACGCAATAATAAGCCATATTAACCCAACAAGTGCCGCTGCCGCAAACACAGCTTGCGTCGTTGTAGTTTGTGCTACATAGCCACCTAACATACCGCCTAAAAAGGCGCCTAAAAACTGACTAGATGAGTAGCCACCCATTGCTGAACCTTTTTGACTTGCAGGTGCTATTCGCGATACAAGCGCAGGCATAGTGGCTTCTAAAAAGTTAAACGCCACAAAATAAAGCAGCATACACACCGCAATGCCTACTACACTATTAACCCATACTGACATTGCTAACATACTAATAGTTAACAAGGCTACTGAGCCAATAAATGCTTGTTTTTCTTTCTCTTTTTTAATGGCCACAATCATTATTGGTACCATTAATAAAAATGCTAAAAATAGCACTGGAATATACAAATACCAGTGCTGGTCGGCAACCAAGCCATCTTTAATTAATTGACTCGGCAGTACCACAAAAATTGTGGTTAGCGTTAAGTGCAGTAGCAATACACCTGCATTTAATCGGGCTAACTGAGGGTGTTTAATTAATTTTTTAATGTCGCTAAAGCTTGCTAATGTATCGCCTTTGGGCGCTTTACTTACCGCATTTGGCACTAGCATAGTCACTATAAATATACCAAAAACAGCTAAAATAGCAGTCAACCAAAATACACCCGCAATACCCCACGAAGCGGCAACAATTGGCCCAAGTAGCATAGCAAAGGCAAAGCTCATTCCTATGCTCATACCAATAACGGCCATTACTTTTGGTCGTTGCTCATCGCGGCTTAAATCTGAAGCAAACGCAAGTAGCGCACTGGCTATTGCGCCCATACCTTGAAGAGCGCGGCCTACGGTAACCATTTGAATAGAGTCAGCTAATGCAGCAACTACAGAGCCAATGGCAAATACGACTAAGCCACCAACAATAACTTTTTTACGACCAATTTTATCGGATAATCGACCCATAGGTATTTGTAATACGGCTTGCGTTAAACCATACGCACCAATGGCAAAACCAATCCAAATAGGCGAAAAACCTTCAAGCGATTGTCCATAAATAGCCAATACAGGCATCAGCATAAACAAGCCGAGCATTCTAAATGCAAACACACTCGCCAGCGATACTGCGGCGCGTTTTTCTCGTGAATTAAGTGAAGATGCGGTCATTATCTGCGTGATCTTACTCTATGAAAAATTGAGGTTGGGATTCTACCATAAGCTTGGCAATAATTAATCGCCTATAAGTAAGGATTTTTTCATTGATCAAGGATTAATCTTGCTTCGTATTATGCGATACTGAGTAAATAACTTTGGTAATAAACGAGATAGCATGGAAAACATTGAAGTCAGAGGCGCCCGTACGCATAATTTAAAAGACATCAGCCTAACCATTCCACGTGATAAATTAATAGTTATCACTGGGCTATCTGGTTCGGGGAAGTCATCACTTGCATTTGATACACTTTATGCAGAAGGGCAACGTCGGTATGTTGAATCACTCTCTGCGTATGCAAGGCAATTTTTATCGCTTATGGAAAAGCCTGATGTAGATCACATCGAAGGCCTCTCTCCTGCCATTTCTATTGAGCAAAAGTCAACGTCTCATAACCCGCGTTCAACCGTAGGTACTATTACTGAAATTTACGATTACCTACGACTTATGTTTGCCCGCGTTGGCGAACCACGATGCCCTACACATGATTTACCACTGGCTGCGCAAACCGTTAGCCAAATGGTAGACACGGTTTTAGCGCTGCCTGAAGGCAGTAAATTAATGCTGCTTGCGCCAATAGTAAAAGAGCGTAAAGGTGAGCACGTTAAGTTATTAGAACAGCTATCTAGCCAAGGTTATATTCGCGCCCGTATAGATGGTGAAGTATGTGACTTGTCTGATCCACCAACGCTTGAGCTTCATAAAAAACATACAATAGAAGTTGTTGTAGACAGATTTAAAGTAAAAGATGGTTTACAGCAGCGTTTAGCAGAATCGTTTGAAACCGCACTTGAAATGTCTAACGGCGTTGCACATGTAGCATATATGGATGATATCAGCGCTGAAGAGATTCTATTCTCAGCAAACTTTGCCTGCCCTACTTGTGGCTATGCAATGACTGAACTTGAGCCGCGTTTGTTTTCGTTTAACAACCCCGCTGGTGCTTGTCAAACCTGTGATGGCTTAGGTATACGTCAATATTTTGATCCTAATCGCGTAGTGCATAACCCGGAGTTAAGCCTTGCTGGCGGTGCAATTAAAGGCTGGGATAAACGCAGCTTTTATTACTATCAAATGCTGCAAGCGGTTGCTGAACATTATAGTTTTGATTTAGATGTACCTTATCAAGATTTAGACAGCGACTCGAAAAAAATTATTTTAGATGGCTCTGGTAGCACTAAAATTGCGTTTAATTACCGTAACGACCGAGGGGACTTAATTACGCGCAATCATGAGTTTGAAGGCGTGTTAAACAACATGAATCGCCGCTACCGCGAAACTGAATCAAACTCAGTACGCGAAGAGCTTGCTAAATACCAAACAAGCCAAGCATGTCCTAGCTGTCATGGCTCGCGCTTACGCGAAGAATCGCGAAATGTATTTATTGGAAAAACCAATTTACCTGCAATCACGTGCATGAGTATTGGTGAAGCGATGAGCTTTTTTGAAGGGTTAACGCTAACCGGACAAAAAGGCCAAATAGCTGAAAAAATACTAAAAGAAATTCGCGACCGTTTATCGTTTTTAATTAACGTTGGCTTAAACTACTTATCACTTGAACGCAGCGCAGATACGTTATCGGGCGGTGAGGCTCAGCGTATCCGCTTAGCGAGCCAAATTGGTGCAGGCCTTGTAGGTGTAATGTACGTACTAGATGAGCCATCTATTGGATTACATCAACGCGATAATGACCGCTTATTACAAACATTGGTCCATTTACGCGACTTAGGTAACACCGTTATTGTGGTAGAGCACGATGAAGATGCTATTCGTGCCGCTGACCATATTATTGATATTGGCCCTGGTGCCGGTGTTCATGGTGGTTATATTATTGCTCAAGGTACACGCGACGATATTTTAGCAAGCAAAGAGTCTGTTACGGGCCAATTTTTATCTGGCGTACGTAGAATAGAAATACCAAAACAACGTCACCCAACGAACGATAAATGGCTAGAGCTATTTGGCGCAACGGGTAATAATCTTAAAAATGTGGATTTAAAAATCCCATTTGGTTTAATGACTTGTGTAACCGGTGTATCGGGCTCAGGTAAATCAACGCTAATTAACGACACTTTATTTAAACTTGCTCATACAGAGCTAAATGGCGCAACAACAGCCGAAGCTGCGCCGTATAAATCAATTAGCGGTTTAGATCATTTTGATAAAGTGATCGATATTGATCAAAGCCCAATTGGTCGTACTCCGCGCTCAAACCCAGCAACGTATACCGGTATATTTACCGGCATTCGTGAGTTATTTGCAGGTACACAAGAAGCCCGCTCACGTGGCTACAAAGTAGGTCGCTTTAGCTTTAACGTTAAAGGCGGACGCTGTGAGGCTTGCCAAGGTGACGGCTTAATTAAAGTTGAAATGCACTTTTTACCTGATGTGTATGTACCGTGTGATGTATGTAAGAGCAAACGCTATAATCGCGAAACACTCGAAGTACAATACAAAGGTAAAAACATACACCAAGTGCTCGAGATGACTGTTGAAGACGCGCATGATTACTTTGATAAAATACCGGCTATTGCCCGTAAGCTTAAAACGCTGATGGACGTTGGTTTGTCGTACGTGCGTTTAGGTCAAGCCGCTACTACTCTCTCTGGTGGTGAGGCGCAACGTGTAAAATTAGCGCGCGAGCTATCAAAGCGTGATACGGGTAAAACACTCTATATATTGGACGAGCCAACAACAGGCTTACACTTTGCTGATATTGAACAGCTACTTGTTGTACTTCATCGTCTGCGCGATCACGGCAATACAATTGTTGTTATTGAGCACAACCTCGATGTTATTAAAACAGCAGATTGGGTTATCGATTTGGGACCTGAGGGCGGTGCTGGCGGTGGTGAAATACTCATTGCAGGTACGCCAGAAGAAGTAGCCGAATGTGAGCGTTCACATACTGGGCATTACTTAAAACCTCTATTAAATAAATAGAGGTTTAGTTGTGACAAATCAATCGGCACTAAGGTTATTTAACTGTCGAGGTTACACTTAATTAAAAATAGCGAGAAGACTTACTTCTCGCTATTTTTTTGCTCTAATTTTTCTTTTATCAACATAATACCAATCCGCAATAATACTTAATCATTTTGCGGGGCTAAACGTGTCGCTATCTGTGTTAAAAAATTCTCATTTACGACTCCATGGATGCAGAAGGTAGAGCAATGCAGGAGCAATTACCGAGAGCAACTAAATAGCGAATTTTTTGCCTAGCTATCAACACGTTTTTCCATCCTCAAAATAGATCACTTAATTAAGCGAATTGGTATAACAATCGAAAATGTTATAAAAGAAAAACAACACACTGCTGCAAACTTAATCTAGAAAGATAGACACGCCCTAGTCATTCCAACTTATCTGTATTATTTGCATGTCTTTATATTTTGATTCTGTAAAGAAAATCTGATTGTTATTACTAATAAAAAATGCGATGGGTTTAAAATCCACATGTACATCTTGTACTGTTTTATCCTCTAAATTAAGCCTAGCAACTCTTGAAATTGCATCAGAGTAGTAAAGGTAATTACCATTAATAGCAAAAACTTGTGCTTGTCGCGCGTCTTTAGGCAATTCCCAACTCTGTTTATTTGATAATTTAATTAACTGATTATTAGTAATTGCATAATTAGTACCGTCAGCGCCTGAAATTAATTTGTTGGCTTTAACATCCTCTAATATAGTTGTGTCTCGCGTTAATAAATTAAACTGAGCAAATAGATTTTCTGAACCACGCCGCTCTAAATAAATTATACTTTCATTATCTTTAGACCATACATAGCTTAGTATTTTTCGCCCTTTAAACTCAGCTATGGTATAGAGCTTGTTCGACATAACGTCAAAAAATGCAATATCGCTATTAACTCTTAATAAAACACGATCTTGCTTACTCGATACTCTTAATCCGCCAATAGCAAAGGTAGATTTCCCTTCATAAGTAAAGTTACTAAGTTGCTTTATAAGTCCATTTTGAGATAACCACAACTGACTACTGCCAGAGCGCTCGGATACAAAAATATGCGCTGGCCCTTTCTCATTACTGACTTCTGCAATGATGTAGTCGTCTTCATCACTTTTGTAGAGTGCTTCATACTCAGGAGTATCGCTAAAAAGATTAGTCGCTTTAATTAACGAAAATGTTTGTGTTTTATTTGCTGAGTAAAAAAGGCTATTAGCAGATTGAACTGCAATATAATAAGGTGAAATTGCTGGGGTAACCGTTAGTGTGCGTTTAATAATATTATTTTCATCAAACACAATGGTTGAAAGATCAGAGTCTTCAAAAACAATCACGCCTTTATCGTCTGCAAGCCAATCAAACGCGAAGCTAATTATGCTTTTCTTTGCTTTAAATAACCGCTTGGTTTCATGGGTCTCAAAGTTGTAGCTAAATACAGAAAAAGGCTTACCCTTTTGACTAAGTACATATGCTATTTTACTACCAGAATGAGATAAGCGCGGCATGATTACGCCATACATGACACCTGGTGGTGGAATCACTATGAATTCTTTTTTAAGTTCTAAATCATATTTATATAAACCTGAACCCTCATGCTCATTTTTATATTCGGTGTAATAAATATGCTCACCACTTTCGTCTACTTGCGCATAACCTGTGTATCTAAGGTCGCACTTTTTAATTAAGGTAGCCTTTCCTATAACAGGAAACTGGCTTAAATCAACGAGTACCATTTCACACTTTTGCTGCTTTAAGTTGGTCGCTTGTAACAACACAGAGTGCTGATTTAACTGCCACGATAAAATGGATACTTGAAAGCCAGGATAGGTAATTTCAACTTCCCTTTGATCAGATAGTCGTTTTACAAATGCATGCATTACGTCATTTTCAGGTTCAACATTTGTATAAGCTAAATATTGTTTATCTGAGGACATCTCAGGATGAACCTCACTGCCTATATTCCACGTGCTTGCTACCTTATTAACCGTGATCTGTTTAATCTTTTCACTAGAAGGTGCATTAATAAAAAATAATCCAAGCCATACTAGAAAGCACATACAAGCGGTGACTAATAAAAAATAAGCCAAAAACTTTTTAATGTTCTTTTTTTGAACCGGTTGCGAAATAGTTTCAGTGGCAACATCTTCATTTTTTGTCGTTATAACTGGTGAGTCAGGTAATGGATTTACTAGTTGCTCAATCTCGGTCACTTGCGTTAAGTGCTCAGGCACTACTGTTAGGCTATATCCTTTACGGTAATGCGTTTTTAAAAGCGGCGCTTTTTCAATTGGGTGGGCAAGCTGCTTTCTTAACTCTGAGATTGCTCGGTTAATCGCATTATCGTCTACAAAGCTTTGTTGCCATACGGTTTCAATAAGCGCTTGGCGGGAAACTATTTGTTGAGGCTTACTTATAAAGTGCAGTAATAACTTTACTAAAAGTGGATCTAATTCCCTTTCTAAGTTATTTGAAGTAATCACACATCGATTACTAATAAATTGCCAAGGTCCGATTTGATAATTCATAGTCTTTACGTATTTTTATTTTTGTAAACCGTATCACATCTACACGTTATTTTGTATAAAAAGCATTTAAAACCTTATATTAACAATATAAGGTTCAACCCTAACCCATTAAATTAAAACAATTAATTACCAATAAAACCTTATCTATTAATTGCTCACAACTAGATAAGCGACTCTTAATCAATTCAGCGATATTCTTTAAACCGTCATCAACAAGCAGCTTAGTAAAAAATCATTTGTGATTCTAAATTAGCTGCAATTAAAAATATAAAAGGTTTAATTATGAACAGCACAATGAAAAAAGTACTACCGGCTTTACTACTAGCAACTGCTTTTAATACTACTTCAGTTATTGCAGCTGACACTAAACAAAACACCGTTCAAAATAATTTTGAGAAATGCATGATTGGTGAAAGCATAAAGGCAATTAACCCTGTTAATCAAAAACTACAAAAAACAAACAAAATAGACGCTACTGAGTCTTTAAAAAGTAATGTTGATACGCAAACGTTACTTTCTTCAATAGATGAAAAAATATCAGCTGAGCTTGACTCGTCAATGAGCAAAATAAACTCACAAATTGATAAAAGCCTTTCAAAGGTAACATCGTCAATCACTGCTTATTTCAGCGCTGTGTTATCGAACTAAAAACAATCAAATTAAAAGTTATATTAAGGAATTATCATGAAAAAATTCACAAAAAAATTAGTATCTGCCAGCGTATTACTTAGTTGCAGCCTTTTAGCAAATACAGCACAGGCTCAAAGCTCTGTATGGCAAGTAAGCAATGGTAATGACTCACTATTTATTGGCGGTACAGTTCACATACTACCTAAAGCTGAAATGCCACTACCCGCTGAGTTTAACCATGCTTATGAACAAGCAGATACAATTATTTTAGAAGCACCGTTACCTGACCCAGCTGATACTAACGCACAAATGCAAATGTTAGGCGCGCTTTCGTATACAAATAACGAAACGTTGAGTCAAAAGCTAGAACCTCAGGTTAAAGTTTTACTTGAAAATAAGCTTAGCGAGTTTGGCGCTAACTTAGCTAAGTTAGATGGTTTTCGCCCTGCTATGGTTAGTATTGTCTTAATGTCGATGGAGCTTCAAAAGCAAAATTTAATGGGTGAAGGAGTTGATGCTTACTTTACTAAAAAAGCGACTGAAGATAACAAAACGAAAAATTACTTAGAAACAATGGAGTTTCAGTTAGAGTTATTTAAAACAATGGGTCAAGGCAACGAAAACGAGTTCATTAAACGTAACTTAGCCGAGCTTCACAACTATGGCGATATGTTTAAAGGACTTTTAGCTGCCTGGCGCAAAGGTGATATAGACACACTGAATAAAGTGGCACTTGAAAATATGCAGAAAAATGATCCGAATAGCTATAAGCAAATCATTACCGATAGAAATAATGACTGGTTACCAAAAGTAGAGGCGATGTTTAATAACGATAAAAATGAGTTTGTACTTGTTGGGGCTGCGCACCTTGCAGGCCAAGATAGCTTACTTACCTTACTTGAAAACAAGGGCTATAAAGTTTCTCTAGTTGATATTGATAGCACGGCAGATATAACAGTAAGAGGGGCTGAATAATGGATAAAACAGATAAACTAGCGATATCGCTACTGTTTCTATTTGGGTCTATCATGTTGATATGTGCTATATAAAAAATGCCGCTAACAAGCGGCTATTTTTTCATTTTAAATTTATATATAATTTAACCGCGAGGTATAAAGCCAAGTGCGTCGTATACTGATTTCAGCGTTTTTTCTGCACGTACACTTGCTTTTTCAGCACCTGATTTCATTATGTTATCAAGTAAGTTTTGATCTTCTCTGATATCTTTAAAGCGTGCTTGAATTGGCTCTATCATACTTACCACTGCATCGGCTGTATCTTTCTTTAAATGGCCATACATTTTATCTTCATACTCAGGAACTAGGTCTTCAATTGAGCGCTTAGTTGCAACACTCAATAAAGTAAGCAAGTTTGATACGCCAGGCTTTTCTGTGCGATCAAAATAAATACGTGCTTGTTCATCTGAATCAGTTACTGCTTTTTTAAGCTTTTTCACAATTTGTTTAGGCTCATCTAATAACATGATGTAACCATTTGGATTTTCATCCGACTTAGACATTTTTTTAAGTGGATCTTGCAAGCTCATTACGCGAGCACCAAACTGTGGAATGTACGGCTCTGGTAATTTAAATACGTCACCGTATAAATTATTAAAGCGTGTGGCTATATCGCGAGTCAGCTCTAAGTGTTGCTTTTGATCATCCCCTACTGGTACTTGATCAGCTTGGTATAATAAAATATCCGCAGCTTGCAATACCGGATATGAAAATAAGCCCACGTTTACGTTATTTGCATGCTTAGATGACTTGTCTTTAAACTGAGTCATTCGATTAAGCTCACCCATTTGCGCGTAACAATTTAATACCCACGCTAACTGTGCGTGCTCAGGTACTTGTGATTGTACAAATAAAGCAGATTTTTCAGGATCAATACCACATGCCGCGTAAAGAGCAATACCATCCAACACTCGAGAGCGCAATAATTCAGGCTCTTGGCGAACCGTAATAGCGTGTAAGTCTACTAACATAAAGAAACTTTCGTGGTCTTCCTGTAACTTTAGCCACTGGTTAATAGCGCCAACATAGTTGCCTATTGTCATACCACCGGTTGGCTGAATGCCGCTTAAAACTACTGGTTTACTCATGATTTTCCTTTATTTTGCTTAATTAATAATATTTAACGCTGCGTTAGAACAGGTATTATATCTAAGAAGTGATCGCATAGGTACTGTGGATTATAATCCTCAAGATTTTCACCTTGGTTATAGCCATAACTAAGTGCAATTACGTCTATATTAGCGGCTTTAGCTGCAAGTATATCGCTTTTAGAATCACCTATCATTATTGCTTTATTAGGCTCTGCATTTAGTTTTTTACAGGCAAATAGCAATGGCTCTGGCGATGGTTTTTTTGCCATGTCGTCACCGCATACAATCACATCAAAATGACTCGTTAGTGCCAGCTTATCAAGTAGTTTTTCTGTAAATATTCGAGACTTATTAGTGATTAGTGCTTTAGGCATACCACGAAGTGCTGCAAGCCCGGTTTCTACATGTTGGTACAAAACACTATACTCACCAACTTGTTGTTCATAGTGCTTATAAAACTGTAATATTGCTTTACTACTAAGTGACTCATCTAGATGTTCACTCACTTGCATATCACCACTCAAAGCGCGCTTAACAAGGACTTCAACCCCATTACCAACCCAACTTTCAACCAAGCGTTGGCTAACAATAGGAAAAGCAAAATCGCTCAAGGTTAAATTAATAGCAATATACAAGTCGTAAACGCTATCAACCAAAGTACCATCTAAATCAAATAAGGCGACATCGTACTTCATTACTTAACACTTCCAAGCTGCTCACGCATTTGATCAATCACAACTTTGTAATCTGGTTGATTAAAAATAGCTGAGCCTGCAACAAACATATCAGCGCCCGCTTGTGCTGCTGCTGCAATATTATCGACTTTAATACCGCCATCTACCTCTAAGCGAATATCTCGGCCTGATTCAATAATACGCTGTTTTGCTTGGCGTAATTTTTCAAGCGTATGAGGGATAAAGCTTTGCCCGCCAAAACCTGGGTTAACCGACATAAGTAAAATGGTATCTAGCTTATCAATAACATGGTCCAAATAACTTAGGCTTGTTGCTGGGTTAAACACTAAACCTGCTTTACAGCCGTGATCTTTTATTAACTGAATTGTACGATCGACGTGCTCACTGGCTTCTGGGTGAAAAGTAATAATTGATGCGCCCGCTTGTGCAAACAATGGAATAAGGCTGTCTACAGGCTTAACCATTAAATGTACGTCGATAGGTGCTGTAATACCGTAATCTCTGAGTGCTTTGCACACCATAGGACCAATTGTGAGATTGGGTACATAGTGATTATCCATTACATCAAAGTGAACCACGTCAGCACCCGCATCGAGTACTTTATCAACATCTTCGCCTAGTTTTGCAAAATCAGCAGACAAAATAGAAGGGGCGATTAAATATTTTTGCTCTGGGTTAAACATGATTAACTCCATCAATAAATAGTGTATTACGTTAATGTAACTTAATTGAAGATGTTACCCAAGTAATATGGCGTAATAGCCCCTATTTCAGGTAACTTTAAGTTTGATATTTAACCAATATTTGCTATGATTGAAAAAGTAATAAATTATTGGATTACATTATGCGTGCTTTTAAAACTGGGATATTAATTGCGTCGGCATTACTGCTTATCGGGGCGTTTAGCTTTGATTCAAGCTCTGAGCAAGAATTAAGCTCAGTGGGTAATTGTCATAATACACAAGTGATAAGTGCTCAAAGTACTCTAACTGCGTGTATTAAAGCTGAAGAAGAGTCATCGTGGTTTTCGTGGTTAACTGGCGATAGCCGTAGTGCTCAGTTTCATTACCTTGATTTACTGGAACTACTTACTAGTTCTGATGATTCTAAAAACGCTCCTTCTTTAAAACCTTTATTCTAAATAATGATACAATTTTTTAGCGCGTTGCAAAGCGTGCTAGCTGCATTTTTTGGTGTTCAGTCTGAAAATAAACGCCAAGTCGATTTTAAACAACACTCCCCTATCTCTATCATCCTTATTGCGATTGTACTATTTATTGCTTTTGTTATCGCAATTTACGCAGTGGTTGCTTGGGTGCTAAATACATAGCCATCAACTCGTCAACTTTATTTCTAGAGCCCCCCTTGGGACTAATAGTGCGCTTTACTTGAATTTGGTCAAGCGATGCTTGGCTATAAATTTTACGCGTCCACACGGTATCGTGATTTGAAATAAGCACAGGCGTGTTATTTTCAAATGCGGCTTGTTCTGCCAAATTAGCTAAGTTAGCCTGATCATCTAAATTAAATCCCCCTTTAGCGTAAGACGTAAAAGAAGCCGTTTTACTTAATGGTACATAAGGTGGGTCACAATAAATAACTGCATTGTTAGGCACTAACTTAAAAACGTCATCGTAATCTAAACAGGTAAAGGTTGCTTTTTGTGTCTTTTTCAGACAAAAAAATACATTTCTTTTTCAGGAAAGTAAGGCTTTTTATATTTGCCAAAAGGCACATTAAAAATACCTTTTAAATTATACCTACACAGTCCGTTGTAACCATGGCGGTTCATGTATAAAAACAAGATTGAACGTTCATATACATCACGACTTTGATTAAACTGCACACGATATTCGTAATACGCATCTGCGTGATTATTCAAATCTACAAATAACTTTTTAGCGTCACTAATCAGCTCATCTGGAGAGCTTTTAAGCTCTTTATATAAGTTAATTAAGTCTGCATTTATATCGTTGAGAATATAGTGTTTAAAGTCACTATTTAAAAACACAGAGCCTGCACCAACAAAAGGTTCAACCAACGTATCAGCATGCTTGCTAGCTTGGTTTAATCGCGCATTAATGTTTTCAACTAAGCTGTATTTTCCGCCGGCCCATTTAAGGAAAGCTCTACTTTTTTGCTGCATTGGCTCTTTACTTCAATCTGGTGTTGCGCGATTTTACACTAAAGCGTTTTGATTTACCGAGCAAGTAGTGCAATTTCTTGTTTTATTTTACTAATTTTTTTGTAAAAAGGTTTGTTTTTTAAAATACCCTCTGGCAAATTTCGCATACCTAATTTGGCATCATTCAAATTAGTAAAACTCCCCGTTGTTATTACCCACCATGTGTTATTACTTTTTTTAGTTTGATAAGTATGGGCAATATCTTGCAATGAATATTGCTTTATAAAATCATCAGCGACTTGTTGTTGAGTAACCGCTAGTAATTGAATTACCGTATTTGATTCTGGTTGCTGTTGATACCAAAAATCATCTTCATTACTTAGATCTTTGCTCACTAACGCAGAGCTTTGAGCTAAAGTATTAATTACATCTTTATCAGCTAGGCTCTGAGGTTCAGAAAGCTCTTTTACTGAAATCACGGGGTCTACATTATTGCTTACTATGCTAAGACTTTGCATTATTGATGGCACATCGTTGTGGTGTTCCTGCATTTCGGTTGGCGTATTACTTACCTCTGACGTGCTTTGCTCTTGCTTTGGGCTTGGGCTTGGGCTTGCGACACTTACTTGGCTGGCTAGAATAGCAGTGGTATTTACCTCGACTTTTTCTTGCTGATAATACTGCTGCCACCATTGGGTCATATCTGATCTATATAAAAAACCAATAATCAAAAACATTATAAGCAACATTAGTATCATTAAGTGTAGACGCCAAGATACTTTATCTTTTACGATTATATTAGCCACATGCTCATCTGCTTGCCATGAAAGTAATAAGCTAGGGTTACCATTTGCTTCAGCTAAAAACGCCTGAAAAACAGGATCCTCGTCATAAGGAAGGCTAGTGAAATACCAGCCCATTAGCTTTTTACTTTCGCTTAAAGTCAAACGCTCTAAATATATTTCAACAGCATTATTAAAAGGCAGCTTTGAAGTACAGGCAATCATAATATATAGCGTACTGGGGCTATTTTTTGAGAGTAATTCAAGCTCTATTAATATTTCTTCAGATAAATGCCGACCACCATCAAGTACCCACAAACAAGGACGAGGTTGCTGCTGTTTAAGTAATTGGTAATAATTTTCTGATAAGCTTAAGTTATGATCAACCAATGGGGCATTAAAACTTTGCTCTAATAAATCACTCATTAGCTGAGTATCTGTCATTTTTGCATTAATTTGCATAAACGCTTTATTAAAGTCGTTATATTTATCGGTTATAAAAGTTTCGAGCATATAACTTTTACCTAGCCCTGATGTGCCAAGTAAAACAATGAGGTTTTGCCCATATTCAAATTGCAGCGCGATTCTATCCACCAACGCCGCACGGCTTGGTAAAATTTGTGACTGCATTTATTGCTCGATTAAGGCTCGAACTTGATCATCAGATACATCATCAACTAATGCGCATTGACCAAATTGGGTTGGTAAGATGAACCGGATTGTACCTTTTTTATTCTTTTTGTCTTTACGCATGTGCGTTAAAAACTGCTCGCTTGTCATTACCGAAGGTATTTTAGTAGGTAAGTTATACTGAGCAATAACATCTACAATGCGTGCTACTTCAGTAGTACTTAAATCTTTGCGTGTGTGAGCAAGTTTTGCAGCTAATACCATGCCTATTGCTACTGCTTCACCATGAAGCCAAGTACCGTAGCCCATTTGCGCTTCAATTGCATGTGCAAATGTATGACCTAAATTTAAAAGAGCTCTAAGACCTTGCTCTTTTTCATCTTGTGCAACGATTAAAGCTTTAATTTCACAACATCTAAAAATAATATGTTGTAAAGATACTTCATTTAATTGCTGTAAATTTTCTACATTGTTCTCTAAATAACTAAATAATTCAGTATCATAAATCAATCCATACTTAATAACTTCAGCCATCCCCGCAGCAAACTCTCTTGCCGGTAGCGTATGCAAAGATTGGGTATCGATAAAAACAGCTTGTGGCTGATAAAACGCCCCAATCATATTTTTACCTAAAGGATGATTTACAGCTGTTTTACCACCAACAGATGAGTCAACTTGTGATAATAATGTTGTTGGTATTTGAATAAACGGTACACCACGTTGATAACACGCAGCAACAAAACCGGTTAAATCACCTACAACACCACCACCCAATGCAATTAAGCAGGTATCGCGACCGCAGTTATTTTGAAGTAAAAAAGCAGATATTTTCTCAAACCATTCTAGTGATTTAAACTGCTCACCGTCAGGGATGATAAAAAAGAGTGGATTTAATTCGTCTAATGAATCAAGCAAGCCTTGTAAATATAAAGGCGCTATTGTGTCATTAGTAATGATGATAGGCCGACAATCACCAACGTGGTGAACTAGGCGGCCATTATCTTGAAGTACAGATTCACCAATATATATAGGATAACTTCGCTCGTCCAAATTAACAGTTAATTCAAGCATGCTCAGTTTTTCCTTTATTATTAGTTTTTAAAAATCTAGTTTCTCGATGATTTGGTTAGCAACAACTTTAGCGCTTTGCTCATCAGTGCGTACAACAAAATCAGCCACTTCTTTATATAACGGTTCGCGTTCTTCTGCTAAGCGCTCTAATACATCACGAGGTGCTTCTTCAGTTTGCAGTAATGGGCGACGCTTGTCGCGTTGTGTGCGTGCAACTTGTTTTTCAATAGGTGTCTCTAGGTATACAACGATACCACGAGCCGAAAGCTTGTTTCGAACTTCTTTACTCATTACTGAACCACCACCTGTTGCAAGTACGATACCTTGCATTTCGGTTAAGTCGCCAATAACAGATTCTTCACGAAGTCTAAAGCCTTCTTCACCTTCAAGATCAAACACCCAGGCAATATCTGCACCGGTACGGCGTTCGATTTCTTGATCAGAATCAACAAATTCAAGGTGTAATTGATCGGCAATGTGACGACCAATTGTGCTTTTTCCAGCCCCCATGGGGCCAATTAGAAATATATTACGTTTCTCAGCCATATCTTTTAGTACAAACGAACTCTAAAATTTGAAATAAAACCCCGCCTAACGACCTGGCCCCAAAATTAAGGAGGGGATTATCTCAGTAATTGCAGGGGTATTTCAAGTCAATTAGAATAAAAAGCCATATAACGAGCAATTAAACTAAATAATCACCCGTTGGTTAACATAAAACCACTGTATTTTAATCAATTTGTATTTTTGGTGTCACAAAAATAAGTAATTCACGCTTTTCATTAAACTCACTTGTGGTTTTAAATAGTCTTCCTACGTAAGGAATGTCACCTAAAATTGGCACTTTGCTTGTAGTATTAATGATCTGCTGCTGGAAAATACCACCGAGTACTACGGTTTGTCCATTCTCAACTAACACTTGAGTTTGAATCTCTTGGGTATCAATAGACACCGCCTCACCTGTCCCGGTTTGAACTGTGTCGCCTCGTGTATCTTGAGTAATAATTAAATCCAAAATCACTTTGTTATCAGGTGTGATGTGCGGTGTTACTTCTAAGCTTAGTACCGCTTTTTTAAAGCTTACAGTAGTAGCACCACTTGATGCTGACTCAGTGTAAGGGATTTCAGTACCTTGCTCAATACGTGCTTTTTGCTGGTTTGCCGCAATAATCCGCGGGCTAGCAATAATCTCACCTTTATTTTCTTCTTCAAGCGCACTTAGCTCTAAATCAATTAATGTACCGTTAGCCAACTTTGCTATATGCAAACCAATACTGGCCGCAGGATTAGAAATTGGTAAATTTACGTTTAATCGATCTGAAATACCTGGCGCATTTGAAGTTGATGTCGCGTTATAAATACCTTCTGCTCCTTCAAGAGAGCCTGAAATACCAACACTACTTCCTTGGTCACTAAAGCCCCAGCGTACACCTAAGTCCTCAGTAACATTATCGCGCACAGTTACCATTCGAGATTCGATTACAACCTGCTGAACTGGAATATCAAGGGTTTCTATCATGCGACGAATGTTTTCTATACTCTTTACAGTATCTTTTACCAATAAGGTATTTGTACGTTGATCAACAGATACGCTGCCACGAGCAGTTATAATGCTATTTGTATCCGTTTTTAATAAATCAGCAAAACTTTCTGCTTTAGCATAATTCAAGCGTATATATTCACTATAAAGGGGCTCTAAATCTTCGACTTGCTGTTTAGCTTTTAAATCTTTAGCCTCACGTGCCGCAAGCTCCTCTGCTGGAGCAACCATCAAAATAGAACCATCCATGCGCTTGTCTAACCCTTTAATGCGCAGCACTACATCCAGAGCTTGATCCCAAGGAACTCCATCTAAACGCAATGTAATATTGCCAGAAACAGAGTCACTTGTTACTAAGTTAAAGTCATTATAACCCGCGATTATTTGTAGTGCAGCACGAACAGATATATCTTGAAAATTCAAGGTCATTGGACGACCTTGGTATTCTTTCCCGCCATCTAGGTAAGCGTTTTGTGTTTCATCTTTTTCTACTGTTAAAGTTAGGATGTTATCTATTTGCTGATATGTAAAAGTAAACTCAGCATTAGGTTCAATAACAACACGGCTTAGCCCGTCTTCTTTAAAAGTTTCAATATTACTTACAACGGTACCAAAATCTAGTACATCTAATTCATATAATAAGTCATCTAAAATATCAGTATGATGAAAATCTGCATAAATTTTCCCACCGCTTTCATGAACTTCAATTGCAGCTTGGGTGTCTTGTAAAAATACGAGTACTTTTGCTTCACCTTTTTCACCGCGTCTAAAATCAATTGACTGAATGCGGTTAATATAATTTCCACTTACATCGCCTGAATCCATGACTATACTTTCACTTTCGGACTCATTAAGTGGGTTATCAGATACGCGAATTGATACTAAATTATTATTAACCTGCGTTTCATAAATTTTTAATCTATCGAGGTTTATTGTTACTTTTAAACCATTATCAGTTAAAACGTTAGTAACACTACTAATTCCAGCTTGGTTCACTACAACATCATTTAAGCCAACTTCTAACTCGGCAGTATCAAAAAGCATTTCGATTCGGGCTGGACTATTAAACACCTGAACCTTTGGTTTAAGCGTTAACTCTTCATCAAAAACAAGTTGTAATTCAGTTTCACCTTTAAGTAATGGATTATAACGAACATCATAAAGTAATGGTCCCGCTGCTGCTGTATTTACAGTAACTAAAGCGATAGCAGCAAATAAAGCTCGCGAAATGCGATTAAGCCAAAGTACATCCTTATGCATGTTATTTTTACCTTTTTTATTCTTAATTTGCGCCATCAGTTGCCGCCTCTAACATTTCTAATTTAGTCAGGCGCTCTTTCCAACAACCAGACCCATCTGGGATTAATTCCACTAATTCTATATAATCATTGCTAACTACTTTTACTTTGCCATCATAGCTACCTAAATAATTACCTACAGTTACTCGATGTAGGGTTTCATCAGCCGCTGTTATTAATGCCCAAACCAGTCCGCCTGAGCCTATTGTTCCTTTCATTGCTAAGTTATCCAGCGGGTATTTTTCTAACGGTTCACGACGACGTTCTTGATCTGGGTGTAAACAGTTTTTAATCTGTGTTAGTTTATTCTGAATAATTTCAGGTTGAGGCGCTACAAATGGGCTACGCAATTGACCTGCGCTGTATTCGAAATGCTCAAACTTTGTTAACTCCGGTATCGAATCTACTTTTGGTGTTGTGCTCGCTTTTACCTGGTCAATAAATTCTTTTTGTTCAGAAGTATCATCATTACAACCACTTAATACCAAAACTATTAAAATAGGCATTACTGGAAAGAGCTTCATTTTTTCACTCCCTCTTCATAACGATACGTTTTTGCTACAACGCTAAATGTTAACTGTTTTTCACCTGATGATAAAATAGAAAAGTCATGCAGACTCACAATACGTGGCAATTGGGCAACCTTGCTTACAAATTGACCAAATTCATGGTAAGTACCCACTACTTCAATTTTAATCGGCAGCTCGGTATAAAATTCTTTTTCGACTTCAGGCAACCAACCTATTTTTAAAAAAGTTAATCCACTTGTTGTGCCAACATAAGACAAATCATCAAGTAACCCTGGTATCTCATTTGACGTTGGTAGGCGTTTTAACAATTGAGAAAACTTATCTTCCATCTCAATCATCTGCTGACGATAAATATCGAGTTTACTCGCTACTGCATATTTAGTTCTATACGTAGTCCGAAGCTCAACTTCTTTAGCAACTGCGCTATGGTAACTGTCTATCTCGTCAGAAACCAACATGCTATAGCTAAAAAACAATACCAATCCTGCAACAAACGTACAGCAAATTACTTTTACTGCAATAGGCCAGTCGCCAATATTATCAAGTTCTATTTCATTCCAGTCTATTTCGCTCAGTGCTTTAAAATCAAGGTTCATCGCTAACCTCACCAATTTTATCAAATGGTTTTACGTAAAATTCCATACTGAAATCACTGAGTAAACGCGAAGATTGATCGCCCGCAACAATATCTTGCATTGTAAGGCGCTCTAGTAAATATGAACTTTGTACTTCCCGTATCATTGCTGATAAACGATTATTTGACTCGCTGCGCCCTAATACCTGAATTTGATTACCTCTGCGCTCAAGCTTCGTTAAATAAACACCAGCAGGCACTATTTTTGTTACTTCATCCATTATTTGTGTACCCAAGTTCCGGCTACTTTGTAACTCTTCAATCAGCCTCATACGTTGTTGTAAGTTTTCTTTTCTTTTATCTAAGCTTCTTATTTCGCTTATTTTTTTATCAAGCATAGTGATTTCAGAACTGAGGTAGTTATTTTTTAAGTTTTGCCCATCTTTTAATGTGCCATAAAAAGCGCTCAGTAAGTACATGCTTGCAAAACAAATTACAACGACACCAATAAGTATGGTTACAAATTTCTTTTTTGACTCTTCGCGCTGTAACTCACGCCAAGGAAGTAGATTTATATGTGGCATGTTGAAAAGCTCCTTAAAGCGAGACCTGTAGCAATGGCAAATTGCGTTCTATGACGCTGCATTAGGTTACGGTCTACTTTTGGAGAAATCTCCATATTAGCAAAAGGCTCTGCAACGACTGAGTGAATGCCCAACTCTTCAATGAGTAACCGATCAATGCCCTTTATCATCGAAGTACCACCCGTGAGAACTATATAATCAATTTGTTCTTTACCACTGGTTGTTAAAAACATTTGCACGGCTCGACGGACTTGCTGAAGTAAAGAAGTTTGAAAAGGAGCGAGTACTTCAAAAGTATAATTTGGCGGTAAATCCCCGGATGTTTTACCTATCTCAGCCTCATCAAAGCCTTTATTATAATAACCAACAATACTATTAGTATATTGATCGCCACCAAAAACTTGGTCGCGGGTATAAATTGTTTCTCCTGCTTGAACGACACTCACAAGCATTAAAACAGCGCCAATATCAACTACCGCAACACATTTATTAAATGCATCACTAGGCAATTGTTGGTAATAAACATCCATAGCACGACTCAATGCGTAACTTTCGACATCAACTATCTTAGCTTCTAAATTTGCAGCTTCTAATGCTCCAACACGCGCCTCAACAGTTTCAGTTCGTGCAGCAGAAAGCAGAACATTCATTTTACTCGGGTCAGCCTCGTTGGTCGAAAGCCTTTCAAAATCAAGGCTCACTTCATCAAGGGGGTAAGGTATTAAACTATCTGCTTCAATTTCAATTTGTGATTCGAGTTCAGCATCGGTTAGCGATACATCCATAAAAATCACTTTAGTGATAACTGTTTGCCCTGATACAGCAACTGCTGCAGACTTTAACGATTTCGGTAATTTTCTTTTTAGTTTTGAAATTATATTACCGATCGCTTCAATATCTTGAATGTTACGCTCACTCATAGCCCCTTTTGGCATAGGCTCAATTGCAAGTGCTTCTAGTCGAAATCCTGTTTCAATTTCACGTAAAAGTACTGCCTTAATAGAGTGCGATCCAATATCAATTCCTACCATCATTGGGGATGGTTTTTGAAATAGTTGACTTAGCATGTTTGCAACTTGGCCTTTGTTTTAATAATAAACAAGTTATAATTTTTATATAAAAATATTATTCATTTTTAATCAATATATACTATCAGTCAAAACTCGCAATTGGGAGTCCATTTAGGGAAATATAAGTGATTTTATTAAAACGAACTTTACAATTTTTTATCATTTGTGTGTTAATTGGTCTGATTACTTTGGTCAGTCTTTATTATTATGTTAAATCTGATATCCCCAGCGTGCAAGTTTTAAAAGACGTGCAATTACAAACTCCTATGCAGGTATTCACTAAAGATGGGGTTTTAATTAATCAATTTGGTGAAAAACGCCGCATCCCTGTGACTATTGATGAAATTCCTCAAATGTTAATTAATGCATTTTAGCGACAGAAGACAATCGTTTTATGACCATCTAGGCATAGACCCTATTGGTATTGTGCGTTCTGCTGTTGTTCTAATCTCTACCGGCGAGAAAAAACAAGGTGCAAGTACCATTACGATGCAGCTTGCCCGTAATTTCTTTTTAACACGCGAAAAAGCATATATTCGTAAAGTAAAAGAAATATTCATCGCCTTGCACATCGAAAATATATTAACTAAAGACGAAATTTTAGAGCTTTATCTTAATAAAATAGAACTGGGAAATCGCGCATTTGGTATTGGTGCTGCAGCACAAGTATATTATGGAAAAGAGTTGAAAGATTTAACTCTCGCTCAAATGGCAATGATTGCAGGATTACCTAAAGCACCTTCAGCTTTAAACCCAATTCGCAATCCAACGCGTGCGAAAGCCCGCCGGAATGTTGTTTTAGGTCGCTTGCTAACCGAAGACTATATAACACAAGAGCAATATAACGAAGCAACTAGCCAACCTATTACCGCTTATTTTCACGGCGCTGAAATAGATCTATACGCACCGTATATTTCTGAGATGGTGCGTGCAGAAATGGTTTCGCGCTATGGGGTAGATAAAGCTTACAACTCCGGCTTTAAAATATTTACCTCTGTAGAATCAAAAGTTCAAAGAGCAGCGCAAACAGCACTTGTAAATAATTTACATAACTACGATATGCGCCATGGTTTTAGAGGTGCAACTGATGCTTTATGGAACCCTGAAACGCAGCCTGCTTTAACTGAACAACAAATATTAAGCAAACTGAAAGCGGTGAATGAACTTGGCACATTAAAAGCAGCAGTAGTGCTCAGCGTTAATGATAAAACAGCCACTGTACTACTTAAAAATGGTGTGCAAACAACGCTTACTTGGAATAACTTAAAGTGGGCACGAAAATACATTACTCGTTATCGTCAAAGTTTTGCACCTAAAAAGGCTACCGAAATTTTAACACCAGGTATGCAAATATGGGTACGCAAAAATGAGGATAACAGCTACTTATTAAGCCAAATACCAGAAGCATCAAGTGCTATTGTTTCTCTTGACCCTCACGACGGCCGAATAAAAGCTATTGTAGGTGGTTACAGTTTTGAGCAAAGCCAATATAACCGTGCAGTGCAAGCTAAACGCCAAGTAGGTTCTAATATAAAGCCTTTTATATATTCAGCAGCGCTTGAAAAAGGTTACACACTTGCCTCTATATTAAACGATGCGCCTATAAACCAATGGGACAAAAGCCAAGGTGTTGCATGGCGCCCTAAAAACAGTCCTGCTGTATATAATGGTCCTATTAGAATTCGCCGCGCTTTAGCGCAATCTAAAAACGTTGTTTCGGTGCGTTTACTTCGTGGCGTTGGGTTGCAACGCACAGCAGAACACTTACTAAAATTTGGTTTTAAAAATGACGATATAAACCGTAGTGAATCATTAGCACTCGGTAGTGCCTCTATTACTCCACTTGAACTTGCCAGAGGCATGAGCACATTTGCCAATGGCGGTCACTTAATTCAACCTTACTTTATTTCAGAAATTCAAGACCCTTATGGTGAAGTATTGTTCAAAACAAACCCGGCTATTGCTTGTGATGAAGAACTTTTTCCAATAAACAATGAATTTGTAGTACAAAATAGTGATGACGAAATAGAACAAAACCCAGTTAAATGCGCACCGAGGGTTATTTCTAAGCAAAATGCGTTTTTAATTGCTGAAGCCATGCACAGTGCTATTTGGGGTGGCGGTAGTTGGACGCATAAAACAGGCTGGACAGGCACAGGCTGGCGAGCGCAAGCATTAGAGCGCCGTGACCTTTCAGGTAAAACAGGTACGACTAACGACTCTGTGGATACCTGGTTTAGTGGTTTTAACCGAAATGTGATGACCTCTGTGTGGGTTGGTTTTGATAACCCAGGCAATTCATTAGGTCGTTCAACTTACAATAACAACCTTGATAGCACTCAAATATCAGGCGGAGAATCTGGTGCTAAAACAGCGCAGCCAGCATGGGTTGAATTTATGAAAGTAGCACTTGAAGGCACGCCCGAAGCCCCCATTGAACCACCTGAAGGACTTGTTTCTATTCGTATCGATTTAGCAACTGGTTTGCTGAGCCATAAAAACGATTATACAAGTCGCTTTGAATATTTTGATAAAGGGACAGCCCCAACAAAATATATACTTTCTCAACCTACCGACATATTTGAAGAAGATACTAAAACTGAAGAAGAACTGTTTTAATAATATGTATGTAATACAAAAACGGCAGCTTATTTAAGCTGCCGTTTTTATTTAAACCAAAGGTTTATTTTAAGTTTTGTACAAGCCAATATAAATCAGAATGCAAACCCGCAGCGGTCACTTCTTTGCCCGCTCCAGGTCCTTGAATCACTAATGCGTTATCGCTATACCATTTGCTATTAATTACAAAAATATTATCGCCAGGTGTAAGATTTGCTAATGCATCGCCATTAGACACATACGCTATTCCCACTTTAGCAATTACTTCACCTTTTGTGATTTCTAACAAGCCCGTATATCTAAGTACTGAATTTTTAGACTTTGCTGTAGCTGCATGCTCTTCAATGAACGCGTCTAGCTGTGCTTTTTTATTTAAAAAGTCATCCCAACTTCCCAGCGCAAGTTCATCAGGCATCAATGCCGATAAGCTAATATCGTCAAGCTCAAGCTGTAAACCTAGCTCTCGAGCTAAAATAAGTAGCTTACGCTGCATATCACGCCCAGATAAATCCTCTCGAGGGTCTGGCTCTGTAAATCCCATTTTCTGAGCTTCCAGTACCAACTCAGAGAATGGCCTAGTTCCATCATATTTACTGCATAACCACGAAAGCGTGCCTGAGAAAACACCTTCTATACGTATTATTTTATCGCCACTATTTTGCAAATCAGCCAAAGCAAAGTTAATAGGTAAGCCAGCGCCTACACTGGTGTTATATCGCCAATGTAAATTACGCTCTGTAATATTACTACGAAGTGCTTTATACCAAGTAGTCGGTGCTGTTCCAGCGTATTTATTAGCACTAATTAAATGACAGTCTCTATCTACAACGTCTGGATATAACAAGCTAAATTGTTCACTTGCGGTAATATCAATTACAATTTTATGCTCGTAATCGAGCTCATTTATAGCATTCAGTAAATCTGCAGATTGATAGCTATTTGCCTCATGCTGCCATTGAGTTTTCCATTGCTGCGTATTAATACCACTTGCATTAAACAGCATTTTTTTAGAGCGAACTAAACCGACTAATTTAATACTAAAGTCATCCAATAAACGCTCAAATTGTGCCGATAACTGTTTAATAAAAACGTCGCCAACGTTACCAAGCCCCACAACTATAATTGCGATTTCTTGGCCTTTATTAATTAGCTTATCGTGTAAGGCACTTTGTATATCACTATCTATAAATTGATCGGTAAGCAATAAAGCATATCCAGTATCTTGATGGACAAAACGAGGGTTTATACTGTGGAGTTTTAATAAATCTAATGCTTGTAAGCTCAATTTATTAACGTCTTGCTCAGGCGCTACAATTGCACAGCCGTTTAAATTTGACTCGCTAATATTTGCCCTACCCGCAAAAGAATTAATAACCCGATAAGTTTGTGCCGCAGGTACTACCAAATACACTTCACCATTATGGTTAAAGTGATGAAGACTATGCTGAATAAGCTGGTTAACACGTGCAACCTCACCTTCACTTAACCCTTCAACCATTAATAGGTCAACATTTTGCAACGTGGTTATAAAACGTTTTTTCTTCGCTGAACCTTCTTTTACTATATCTGTTGGACTTGCTTGCACATCAAAACTACTGCGAACAGCTAGCTTAATATCGGTGTTTTTAAGTGGCGACAGTGTTTTTGCATGTAATACAGGGTTACCCAAACGAGCCAGTAAATTAGCCTGTCCACGGCAAATTTTGCCGTATTTAATCGCTTTTTGTACCTTGCGAGGATCAGTGCTATACACTCCTTGTGTGTCAGTCCAAATACATACTTGCTTAGCATGACAATAATTTGCAAGTAGTGTTGCACTGTAGTCACTGCCATTTCGGCCAAGCGTTACAGTCTCGCCTTTGATATCTGCTGCAATAAACCCAGTAACAACATTTATTTTATTAGGCAAAATTAACTGCCCACATTGCTGCGCATTTTGCGCATGCATTAATTCGCCATCATTTAAGATAAAAAGAGTACGCGCATCTTGAGCGCATGCCTCAATATTTAGCTGCTGTAAATAAGTAGCGAGTAAACGTGCTGACCACAGTTCGCCATGTGCAAGTAACGCAGCCTCTTTTAGCTGCTCAGCTTGAGCAAGTTCTGCAATATAGCTAAGTTCGATACTTAGTGTTTTAAGTGCACTTCGTTTTAAATCGGCTTCTAATAGCTGCTCTATTAAATCACTTTGATGATTATTTAACTGCAGTAAAATATCAGCTACTGCTTGAGTATCTTGTTTTTGATAGCTTTGCCAAAGTAATACAAGCGTATCGGTTGTCTTACCCGCAGCCGATACCACCACACAATCACCCGGTTGAGTATGTGTAATTATTATTTTTGCTACGCTTTGGTATCGCTCACTTGAGCTTAAACTCGAGCCACCAAATTTATGTATACAATTAACCATATTTATACTCATTCGCTTAATTAAGTGGTCTATTTTGAGGTAAGAAAACCGTATCGATAACAAATCAAAAATTTCGTTATTTAGTTGTTATCACTAATTGCTCCTGCATAGCTCTACCTCCTGCATCCATACAGTCGTATATCAGAAATTTTTAACGAAGTTAGCGCTAGGTTTAATCCTTTAAATTGATTAGGGCGTGTTGATCTTTGTGGATTGAAATTTGTTCAATCTAGGGGCGATTAAATCGCGGCGCGAGGTTTGTAACCTAGTGGGCTAAGTAAAAACCGAGCAACAAAGAGTTAATCGTCCCTAGAAAGAACCCAAAGGGCAGCGCATGTTTGGTATTTATGCTGCGTTATCGCCTATTCATGGGGAATAACCACACTACATAGGCTCCGCCTTGCCTAAAAACCAAAACATACTGCTGCAAATTCACCCACCAAAGATCAACACGCCCTAGGTATTATTGCGGATTGGTATTATTTACCAAAGCGCCGGACGGGCTGTACTCAATTTAACGTTACCACCAGAAGTGCCTGCACCTTTGCCTGCACGGCCAACATTTTTATTTTGCCCTGGTTTTACAAGCTCAAACACTCTTTCAAAATCAGCGACTAAATCGTGTATATCTTCAATACCTACCGAAATACGAATAAGCGTATCGCCCACACCCGCTTCTAAACGTGCTGTGGCCTCCATACCTGCGTGCGTCATAGTTGCAGGGTGACAAATTAAGCTCTCTACGCCACCGAGTGACTCAGCTAAGCTAAACGTTTTAAGACTAGTCAAAAATGCCGCAGCGTCATTTATATCGCCTTTAATATCAAAACTAACCATGCCACCAAAGCCAAGTTGCTGTGCTTTAGCAAGTTCATGCTGAGGGTGTGACTCAAGACCTGGGTAGTAAACTTGGCTTACAAACACAGAGCTTTCAAGATACTTAGCTATTGCTAGCGCATTTTCTTGATGCTGCCTTAAACGCACATTTAAAGTACGTAAACCACGCAGTGTTAAATAACTATCAAAAGGGGCGCCCGTAATACCTATATTATTAGCCCACCATGCAAGCTCATCGCCTAACTCTTGTGTTGCTGTAATAACAGCGCCGCCTACTACATCTGAATGCCCATTAATATATTTAGTGGTTGAATGCACCACAATATCCACACCAAACTTAATAGGGTTTTGTAAGGCAGGAGACAAAAACGTGTTATCTGCGGCAACCAAAGCTCCGCATTGCTTAGCCACATCGGTAACCGCTTTAATATCTGTTAAACGAAGTACAGGGTTACTTGGGGTTTCTATCCAAATAAGCTTGGGCTTGATTGCTAAAATTTGTTGAAGGCTTTCTTTTTTTGTTAAATCTAATATTTCGAGCTTTAGTAGTCCGCGTTTTTGTAATGATGTAAATAAACGATAGCTGCCACCATAACAATCATGTGGGATCACTAACGTGTCGTTACTATTAAGTAGCTGAGTAGCTAAATGCACGGCAGCCATGCCTGTAGCTGTAATGATGCCGCGAGCACCACCTTCAAGCTTAGCAAGCGTCTCAGCTAAAATATCGCGATTAGGATTACCGCTACGGCCGTAGTCATACTCACGCTTAGTATCGAAGTCGGCAAACGAATAAGTCGTCGATAAGTAGATTGGCGGTACCACAGCACCATGGTGTTTATCAGCATCAACACCGTTACGTACCGCAATGGTCGCTTTATTTTTTTCGCTCATATTCGTCACCTGATTAATTTGGATGTTTAGACGTCTAAAAGAGTAAGTTATCCATTTTAATAAGTCAAAGATTTTAAAGCTCTCGATGGCTAAGAATAAAGGTAACCTTTGCTGGTTATAGGTTAAGTGTTACTAAAATCGAGCCGTTTTTATATTCCCAATCGGCTTATTAAGGAAGATTTGTATCTATTATTTGACTATCTTTTTTAAATCGATAGAATTTCATGCATATTTACACGCTTTTTATGCCGTGTAGGAAATTAATAATCTGAGGCAACGATACATCTTATGGCTAAATGGAATGGTGAGTATATTCACCCATACGCAGAACACGGGAAAAAATCAGAGCAAGTTAAAAAAATCACCGTTTCGATCCCACTAAATGTATTAAAAGTTTTAACTGACGAACGTACTCGTCGTCAAATCAATAACCTTCGCCATGCTACAAATAGTGAATTGCTATGTGAAGCATTTTTGCATGCTTTTACTGGTCAACCTTTACCAAATGACGATGACTTACGTAAAGATAACGTAGAAAAAGTGCCAGAAGAAGTTAAAAAGATAATGCAAGAAATGGGTCTGGAAGTACCAATTTTGAACGAAGAGTAATACCAATTCGCTTAAATAAGTGATCTATTTTGAGGTAAGAAAATCGTGTCGATAACAAGGCAAAATTTCGTTATTTAGTTGTTCTATATCAGAAATTTTTAACGCAGTTAGCGTCAGATTTAATTCCTCAAATTAATTGAGTATTATTGCGGATTAGTATAAATATTGAAGAATA
>NZ_BADT01000091.1 GCF_000239855.1 Pseudoalteromonas sp. BSi20652
GAAGTAGTTTGGCTGTTAGAACTCAATCTGTACGAGTGCCCACACAGATGATTGCTTTATATTGTTAAAGAACGTTTTGAGTCGCTTTAGCGTCTCAAGGGATGCGAATAATACACCCTTTATTTTTCGAGTCAACACTTTGTTTTAAACTTTCTTTCGACAATTTAAAACCGAAGTTTTACTTAACTCTCTGAGTAGTTCGTGCCTTGCTATGCTTCAGCGTTTCCCGTCTCAGTGGGGTCGCATTATAGGGAGATCCGAAAACAGATCAACCCTTTTTTGAAGAAAACTTGAAATAATGTGCTGTTCGCCGAGTATTTGAGCTAAACGCTCAAAAACACAACTAAACTACCACTATTAATAGGTTAACAGAGCTATTTAAAGTGAAAATTATTATAACTACTAACGGATAGAGACACATTTCGATCATCTATGCAGAAAAACCAACCAATAGAGCAAGATTCATATTGCTAAAAATCATTTAAATTAATCAAAAGCTGAGAATTGAATTGATCAGGTTATATTTAATAATAGTTTTACGTATTTAAGAAGGAAGTTTACTTAGGCCGTAATTGTTAACTTTACTATGAGGTTCTTAGTACCGGTATATAGATAAGAGCGCGCACGTTATATCTTCTAATCAGCTCTATAGTTGAAACTTCGTTAGAAATTGATCTAATTGTAGCTCGATTCACAGCGGTATTATTAATAACTGTAAATCGCTATTATAGTTGAAATGATCTTTAACTAGAATCTGATAGGCTATTTTGGATGAATGACAGGTAAAGGTTAACCAGGTAGAGCTATTAAAGCAGCTGTCAAAACAACTTATCGATTCAGAATCTATGAGTCGATGTCCATAATAGAAGGTAATTACTGGTTCATATAGTTTGACAAATTTTAGGCAAGAAAAAGCCGAGCATAAGCTCGGCTTTTAGGTTTCTTTAAGACTTACTCTGCAGACTGTGCGTCTTCTTGAACTGCTTCGCTAGTCGCTGGGCGACCAACTAGTTCAATATAAGCCATTGGTGCATTATCACCAGTACGGAAGCCACACTTAAGAATACGAGTGTAACCACCTGGACGATCCGCATTACGTGGACCGATTTCACTGAATAACTTACCAACAACTTCTTTATCACGCGTGCGAGCAAACGCTAAACGGCGGTTTGCTACACTGTCAGTCTTAGCCAGTGTGATTAAAGGTTCAATTACACGACGTAACTCTTTTGCTTTAGGCAAAGTAGTTTTGATGATTTCATGTTTCACCAAAGAACCTGCCATATTGCTAAACATCGCTTTACGATGGCTACTGTTACGGTTTAATTGACGACCACTCTTACGATGGCGCATGACCCTATCCTTCTAACTAAACTAATATAGTGATTTAGATTATTCAGCTAGACTTGCAGGTGGCCAATTTTCTAGGCGCATACCCAGAGAAAGTCCACGTGAAGCTAGCACGTCTTTAATTTCAGTTAGAGACTTCTTACCTAGATTAGGCGTTTTAAGAAGCTCAACTTCAGTACGTTGAACTAAATCACCGATATATTGAATTTGCTCGGCTTTCAAACAGTTAGCTGAGCGTACTGTTAGTTCAAGATCATCAACTGGACGAAGTAGAATAGGATCGAATTCTGGCTTCTCTTCTTTCTCTTCTGGCTCAGTTACATCACGTAAATCTACGAATGCATCTAATTGCTCAGCTAAGATAGTAGACGCACGGCGGATCGCTTCTTCTGGATCTAAAGTGCCGTTTGTTTCCATATCAATGATTAACTTGTCTAAGTCTGTACGTTGCTCAACACGGGCTGATTCAACCGAGTACGCAATACGTTCAACTGGGCTAAATGATGCATCAAGCAACAATCTACCAATTGGACGCTCATCGTCATCAGAGGATAAACGACTAGATGCCGGCACATAACCACGACCACGTTCAACACGAATACGCATGCTGATCTCGCTGTTATTTGTTGTTAAATTACAAATAACGTGATCTGGATTAGCAATTGTTACATCGCCATCGTGCTGAATATCAGACGCAGTAACAGGACCTACACCAGATTTAGTCAGGGTCAGAAAAACTTCATCTTTGCCTTCTAACGTTACAGCCAAACCTTTTAGATTTAGTAGTATTTCAATGATGTCTTCTTGTACGCCTTCTTTCGCGCTGTACTCATGCAATACACCGTCGATTTCAACTTCAGTTACTGCACATCCAGGCATAGATGAAAGCAATATACGGCGTAAGGCATTACCCAGAGTATGACCGAAGCCACGCTCTAATGGTTCTAAAACTATTTTAGAACGCGTTGGGTTAATAGCGTCGATGTCGACTAACCTTGGTTTTAGAAATTCTGTTACAGAACCCTGCATTTTATCCTCTCTTAACTCTTAACTTTACTTAGAGTAAAGTTCGACGATTAGTTGTTCATTGATGTCCGCAGACAAGTCTGAACGCTCAGGTAGACGCTTAAAGCTGCCTTCCAATTTCTTACCGTCAACTTCAACCCAAGTCGGCTTTTCACGTTGCTCAGCCAACTCTAGAGCAGCGATGATACGTGCTTGTGTCTTAGACTTCTCACGGATTACAACAGTATCTTCTGGTGTAATTACGTATGAAGGAATGTTCACAACACGACCATTAACTAAAATCGCTTTATGGCTTACTAACTGACGTGCTTCTGCACGTGTGCTAGCAAAACCCATGCGATATACAACATTGTCTAAACGTTGCTCTAATAGCTGTAACAAGTTTTCACCTGTATTGCCTTTTAGGCGAGCAGCTTCTTTGTAATAGTTACGGAATTGCTTTTCTAATACACCGTATATACGACGTACTTTTTGCTTTTCACGTAATTGTAAACCGTAATCAGATAAGCGACCTTTACGAGCGCCGTGCTGACCAGGTGCAGTCTCAAGTTTACACTTAGAGTCGATAGCTCTTACGCCGCTCTTAAGGAACAGGTCAGTACCTTCACGACGACTCAGCTTGAGCTTAGGGCCCAAATATCTTGCCATGTTATTTCTCCTAACCTATTGTTAAACGCGACGTTTCTTCGGTGGACGACAACCATTATGTGGTATAGGCGTCACGTCAGTAATGTTGGTAATACGGTAACCAGCAGCATTCAAAGCACGTACAGCAGATTCACGACCTGGACCTGGACCTTTAATGAAAACTTCTAGATTTTTTAAACCGTATTCTTGAGCAGCAGTACCTGCACGCTCTGCAGCAACTTGAGCAGCAAATGGTGTAGATTTACGTGAACCACGGAAACCTGAACCACCGGCAGTAGCCCATGATAATGCATTACCTTGACGGTCGGTAATCGTTACAATAGTGTTGTTGAAAGACGCATGAACATGAGCCATACCATCAGCAACTTGTTTTTTAACCTTTTTACGACGAATTGGTGTCTTAGCCATAATACTATCCCCTTATCGCTTAATAGGCTTACGAGGACCCTTACGGGTACGCGCGTTAGTCTTAGTTCTTTGACCACGTAGTGGTAAAGAGCGACGGTGACGTAGGCCACGATAACAACCAAGGTCCATAAGGCGCTTGATATTTAAAGTAACTTCACGACGAAGATCACCTTCAACAGTGTACTTGCCAACTGCATCACGCAATACGTCAAGAATTTCGTCTGAAAGTTCACCGATTTTTGTGGTTTCGGCGATACCAGTCGCTGCTAAGATAGCCTTAGAGCGAGTCTTACCTATGCCATAAATAGCTGTTAAACCAATAACTGCATGTTTATGATCAGGGACGTTAATGCCAGCAATACGGGCCACTAACACATCTCCTATATTCGAATTTGGTAATCATAAGTTTGAAAAGCCCGTAAGGATACTCAAACGAAGACCAAATTACTACTAAAAACACAGGCCGAGAAAACTCAGCCTGCACGCTGTTTACTTAACCTTGCCTTTGCTTATGCTTAGGCTCACTGCAAATTACACGTACAACACCAGCACGTTTAATTACTTTGCAGTTACGGCATATTTTCTTAACGGAAGCACGTACTTTCATTGCTCAACTCCGTAAACTGACCTTATCGACCATAGCCTTTAAGGTTCGCTTTTTTCAGCACAGAATCATACTGATGAGACATCAGGTGAGTCTGTACTTGTGCCATAAAGTCCATGATCACTACAACGATAATCAAAATTGATGTACCGCCGAAATAGAATGGCGTTTGCCATGCCATCGTCATGAATTCGGGCACCAGACAGATAAAGGTTATATACAAAGCACCTGCCAATGTCAGGCGTGTCATCACTTTATCAATGTATTTAGATGTCTGCTCACCTGGACGAATACCTGGGATAAATGCGCCAGATTTCTTAAGGTTGTCTGCTGTTTCACGTGGGTTAAAAACCAACGCTGTATAGAAAAAGCAGAAGAAGATAATAGCCGCAGCTAAAACAAGTGAGTACAACGGTTGACCTGGAGTCAACGTAGTAGCAACAGCTTGTAATACATCAGCGACTGGACCTTCACCTTGGCCGAACCAGCTAGCAATTGTACCAGGGAACAGAATTATACTGCTAGCGAAGATTGGTGGAATAACACCCGCCATATTTACTTTTAGTGGTAAATGCGTGCTCTGGGCAGCAAATACTTGACGACCTTGTTGGCGTTTAGCGTAGTTAACAACAATACGACGTTGTCCACGTTCAAAAAACACTACAAGATAAGTAACAGCGAATACGATTACCGCAACCATCAACAGTACAAAAACATTCAAATCACCTTGGCGCGCCATTTCGACTGTCGAACCAATAGCAGACGGCAAGTTAGCTACAATACCAACAAATATAAGAACTGAGATACCGTTACCGATACCACGCTCTGTAATTTGTTCACCCAACCACATAAGGAACATAGTACCAGTCACTAAACTCACCACAGCGGTGAAATAGAAACCCATACCAGGGTTAACAACTAACCCTTCCATCATGCCCGGTAAGCTAGAAGCAATACCGATTGATTGAATAGTAGCTAGCACAAGCGTGCCATAGCGTGTGTACTGGCTAATTTTTTTACGCCCTTGCTCACCTTCTTTCTTAAGCTCTATAAACGGAGGATACATATGCGTTAATAGTTGCGTAATAATCGAAGCCGAGATGTACGGCATAATACCCAGTGCTAACACTGAAGCTCGCTCAAGTGCACCACCACTGAACATGTTGAACATTTCAACAATGGTGCCCTTTTGTTGCTCGAAGAAATCGGCAAGTACAGCGGCGTCAATCCCAGGGATCGGCACAAATGAACCTAGACGGTAAATTATGATAGCACCCAATACGAAGAGTAATCGGCGCTTCAATTCCGAAAGTCCACCTTGTGCACTTTGTGTATCTTGACCTGGTTTAGCCATTAGTACTTCCTTAGTCTTCTACCTTGCCTCCGGCAGCTTCAATAGCTTCGCGTGCACCTTTAGTGGCTTTTAGGCCCTTAACGGTAACAGCGCGTGAAACTTCGCCAGATTTAACAACTTTAACGAAAAGAACGTTCTTTTTAACTAGACCAGCTGCTTGTAACGCGCTTAGGTCTACCACATCGCCTTCAACTTTAGCGATTTCAAAAAGGTTTATTTCTGCAGATACTAAAGATTTGCGAGAAGTAAAACCAAATTTAGGTAGACGACGTTGCATAGGCATTTGACCGCCCTCAAAACCAACGCGTACTTTGCCGCCAGAACGTGACTTTTGACCTTTGTGACCACGACCACCAGTCTTACCTAGACCAGAACCGATACCACGACCAACACGTTTTGGAGCAGTTTTTGAACCTGCAGCAGGTGAAAGTGTATTCAAATGCATCGAATTAACCCTCTACCTTAACCATGTAAGAAACCTTGTTTATCATACCACGTACACATGCTGTGTCTTCTAACTCAACAGTGTGGTTGATACGACGTAAACCAAGACCGCGTAATGTAGCTTTATGTTTCGGTAAACGACCGATAGAGCTTTTTACTTGTGTTACTTTTACAGTTTGATTTGCCATGGTTACCCCAGTATTTCGTCTACGCGAAGGCCACGTTTTGCAGCGATTGACTGTGGAGAATTCATATTCTCAAGAGCCGAAATCGTTGCACGTACCACGTTGATCGGGTTAGTAGAACCGTAACATTTAGAAAGTACGTTCTGCACACCAGTAACTTCTAGTACTGCACGCATAGCACCACCTGCAATGATACCAGTACCTTCAGAGGCTGGTTTCATGAACACTAGTGAGCCAGCATGACGTCCCTTAACAGGATGCTGTAATGTGTTGCCATTTAGGTCTACGTTGATCATGTTACGACGTGCTTTTTCCATTGCTTTTTGAATAGCAGCTGGAACTTCACGTGCTTTACCATAACCGAAACCTACTTTACCTGCGCCATCACCAACTACAGTTAGTGCAGTAAAGCTAAAGATACGACCACCTTTAACTACTTTAGACACACGGTTCACCGCGATTAGCTTTTCAGCTAGATCAGGCTGTTGTTGCTTTGCTTCTACGTTAGCCATAGTCTACTCCTAGAATTGCAAACCGGCTTCACGCGCAGCATCAGCTAGCGCCTTCACACGGCCGTGATATTTAAAGCCACTGCGATCAAAAGCAATCTTTTCGATGCCTTTGTCAGCCGCACGTTCAGCAACCGCTTTGCCAACTGCTTGCGCAGCTTCAACGTTACCGGTGCCTTTAACTGTTTCGCTAATAGCCTTTTCAACAGTAGAAGCAGCAGCCAGTACATTACCCTCAGCATTTACAACTTGAGCGTATATGTGACGTGGCGTGCGGTGGATAACAAGACGCGTTGTGCCTTGTTCAATATAATTTCTACGAGTGCGCTTAGCACGACGTAGACGAGCTGTTTTTTTATCCATCGTCTTACCTTACTTCTTCTTAGCCTCTTTACGGCGTACATTCTCATCTGAATAACGAACACCCTTACCTTTATAAGGCTCAGGTTTACGGTATGCACGAATGTTAGCAGCTGTTTGACCAACTAACTGCTTATCTACGCCCTTAACTAGAACTTCTGTTTGGCTTGGAGTTTCAATCGTAATTCCTTCAGGAACTGCGAAATTAACTGGGTGTGAGAAGCCAAGAGTTAAATCTAATGTTTTACCCTTTGCTGCAGCACGGTAACCCACGCCTACTAACTGAAGTTTCTTCTCGTAACCTTCATGCGTACCAACAACCATGTTGTTGATTAGAGCACGAGCAGTACCTGCTTGAGCCCATGCATTAGCTACGCCATCACGAGGTAAAGTAGTAATAACGTTGTCATTAACTTGTACTTCAACAGCGTTGTTGATAATACGAGTAAGTTCACCGTTTTTGCCTTTAACTGTGATTTCCTGGCCTTTTAATGTAACTTCTACACCGGCAGGAACAGTAATTGGTGCCTTTGCTATGCGAGACATAGTTCCCCTCCGATTAAGCTACAAAACCAATGATTTCACCACCAACACCAGCACTACGTGCTGTGCGGTCTGTCATTAGGCCTTTAGAAGTTGATACGATAGCGATACCAAGACCACCCATTACCTTAGGTAATTGGTCACGTTTCTTATAGATACGTAGACCAGGGCGACTTACACGCTGGATATTTTCAATTACAGCTTTGCCTTCGAAGTACTTCAACTCGATAGAAAGCTCAGGTTTCGCTTCACTGCTAACAGCGAAATCTACGATATAACCTTCATCTTTTAGTACTTTAGCTAATGCTACTTTCAGCTTTGAAGTTGGCATCGTTACAGATACTTTCTTCGCTGATTGACCGTTACGGATACGTGTAAACAAATCCGCGATAGGATCTTGCAAGCTCATAGTCTTACTCCCATGATTCTATTACCAGCTAGCCTTTTTAAGGCCAGGAATTTCACCGCGCATAGCTGCTTCGCGAACTTTAATACGGCTCATGCCGAATTTGCGAAGGTAACCATGTGGGCGGCCCGTAATGTTACAACGATTACGTTGACGTACTGGGCTAGAATCACGAGGTAAAGCTTGTAGCTTAAGTACCGCGTCCCAACGATCATCTTCAGATGTATTAACATCTGCGATGATAGCTTTTAGTGCTGTACGCTTTTCAGCGAATTGAGCAACTAGTTTTGTGCGCTTAGCTTCGCGCGCTTTCATAGAATTCTTTGCCATAACCCTACCCTTATTTCTTAAATGGGAAGTTAAACGCTTCTAACAACGCACGGCCTTCCTCATCAGATTTCGCAGAAGTAGTGATAGTAATATCCATACCGCGTACACGGTCTACTTTATCGTAATCGATTTCTGGGAAGATGATTTGTTCACGTACGCCCATGCTGTAGTTACCACGTCCATCAAAAGACTTAGCACTTACGCCACGGAAGTCACGAATACGTGGGATAGCGATTGATACCAAACGCTCAAAAAAGTCCCACATACGCTCGCCGCGTAGGGTTACTTTACAACCAATCGGGTAACCTTCACGCACTTTGAAGCCAGCAACAGATTTGCGTGCTTTAGTGATTAGAGGTTTCTGACCAGAGATTGCTGCTAAATCCGCTACTGCGTGATCTAAAATCTTCTTGTCAGCTAGGGCTTCGCCCACGCCCATATTCAATGTGATCTTTTCGATCTGAGGGACTTGCATGACAGAGCTGAAACCAAACTTCTCTTGAAGCTCAGCAACTACTTTGTCTTTATATACTTCATGCAGTTTCGCCATCATTCTACTCCAACTATTAGATAGTTTTACCAGTAGATTTAAAGATACGTAATTTCTTACCATCTTCAATCTTGAAACCTACACGATCAGCTTTACTCGTTTCCGAGTTGAAGATCGCAACGTTTGATGCATCCATAGATGCTTCTTTCTCAACAATGCCGCCAGCTTGGTTCAATTGTGGAACCGGCTTTTGGTGTTTCTTGATCAAGTTAATGCCTTCGACAAAGATTCGACCAGATTCAGTAACAACTGAAAGCACTTTTCCGCGCTTACCTTTGTCTTTACCTGCTAGTACGATTACTTCGTCATCACGACGTATTTTTGCTGCCATGATTGGCTCCTTACAGTACTTCTGGGGCTAGTGAAACGATTTTCATGAACTTATCATTACGAAGTTCGCGAGTCACAGGGCCGAAAATACGTGTACCAATCGGCTGCAAATTATCATTTAAGATAACAGCCGCGTTGCTGTCAAAACGGATCAGAGAACCATCTGGACGGCGAACACCTTTTCTGGTACGCACAACTACCGCATTTTTAACATCACCTTTCTTCACTTTACCGCGAGGAATAGCTTCTTTTACAGAAACTTTAATGATATCGCCAATCGCTGCGTAGCGACGGTGTGAACCACCAAGGACTTTTATACACTGCACTTTGCGAGCGCCGCTGTTATCAGCAACTTCCAGCTGAGTTTGCATTTGGATCATGTTAATGACCTCCGGTGTAGTAATTACAACTTGCCTAAAATTTGTTTAAAAATCAGACATTTCGATTAAATCCCAATCAAAAAACAAACGAGTTGTCTCTTAAGGGCGGGCAATTGTACCAGCATTGAGAGAGTAGCGATAGGTTATTTTTTAATTAATTTGGAGTGCATGGTTATTAAAGTTGAGTAATTACGGCTATGTAGCTATTTTATAGGTGGTTACAAAACAAACAAGGCACTGTAATAAGTGCCTTGTTTGTTTTGACTACAGATGATTAACCGAATAAACCTTTTAATTTATCTTTAATCTTATCCTTTGCTTTATCTTTGGCTTTTTCTTTTGCCTCATCAACCTTCTGCTTAGCTTCATCCTTAAGCGCATTACCCACATCAAGCTTTATACCCACATCGTGGAAAGGCCCTTTTATACGAAGTGGTATTTTAAAACCAGTACTGTCATCAGTGGTTCCCTGTCCTTCGATTGACCCTACTATACCTGTAACCAAACGGTAGTTAAGCGTTGTTTGCGGTAAATCAACGTCACCTTCACCTGATATTCTTATGAGTGGACTAATAAGAGATAAATCAGTATTTTTACCAACACCATTAGTAAAGTTAAAACTTCCAGTTAGTGCAGAGAAATCTGTTTTTTCTGATTCTTCAAATCCGGTATCTAATCCCTCAGATGCTGCACCAAAGTTTCCTGAAATGAGTTCCTTACCTTTACGAACCATCTCAGCTATATTCGCACCTTTTACAGCTCCATCAGCAAACTCAAATCCAAGCTTTCCGTTAAGCGCACCAATAAACGACTTTTGACTTTGGCCAGTTGTGTTTAGGTTCCAATTTAAAGACCCCTTACCCATTAGCTTGTCAAAACCTGCCGCATCCGTTAATAAAGGCTGTGCATCTATTCCAGCTAAGTCAAAGTTAGTTGATATTTTATAAGGTACTTGTTGTGCGTTTACATTAATAACGCCTTTACCTGACCCTTCATAAGCAGAAAAGCTATCTAGGCTAAGTTTTGCAATGCTATTTTTTAAAGCAACAGTAAATTGATTTGCACCCAACTTAATATCGTTAGCTTTTAATCCACTTGAGCGAATAACTACATTCGCATCTAGTGAATTTAACGCACTTAGATCAATTTTAGTGTCATCCCATACTATTGGCTCTGCAGGTTTATCATTTTGCTCTACTGGCTCTTCTTGTTTTGCTACTGCTTCAGGTAGGTACGGGTTTAAATCAAGCATACCTAAATCAATATCAGCATTTACAGCTAAACGCTTACCTAGGTTAAGTTCGCTCTTACCTTTTATTTCCAATGCGTCTAACGTTGCAACTAAATCGTCTAAATTAAATTTTTCACCTGCTAGGTGCATTTTACCGTTTACACTAAATGCGTTAAAAGCATTGTCTTTAGCGTCTAACTCTACACCTTGCCATTTTGCAATACTTTTAACAGACTCACCGCTTAGTGATAACTGACCTTTAATATCTTGGCCTTGTTTAGCGATGCTCCCTTCGAACGTTAAATCAACTAAACGAGAATCTAAGGTTTGTTTAACATTAAAAGTAGCACCTTCAATTGCTTTAGCAGGAGTATCTAATTTTATATCAAGCTCAAAACGCTCTTGCATATAAGTAATACCCCCTTTTACTTCTAATGTTTTACGAAGTGAAGGAAGTAAAATAGCGAGTTCTAAATCGCTAATTTGTTGTTTGGCACCGGTTTGACCATCTAGATAAGTAAATGTGCCGCCATAAATAGCAACCTCACCTAACTCAATATCAAAGCTATCTGGAAGCTTTATCGCTTCACCTGATTGGCTTTGCTCTTTAGGTTGCTCTGCAACTGCATCAAACAACTGCCAATTAGCTTTACCATTTTTGTCAGTTTCTAATAGGATATTTGGCTCGTTTATAACAAACTTATCTAATTTAAACTCACCACCAAATAATGAAAACCAAGGTATGTGTACAGCAAGCTGTTTCATACTCGCCATATCGGCGCGCGAACCTGATTCCATATTTGCAAAATGCACGTCGTTAAGTTCTAATTTTAATGCAGGGAATACGCTAAGTGTTTTATCACCTTTAATAGTAAGAGTGCGCCCTGTTGTTTGTTCTACCTGCTGCGACACTTTATTAAAAATAGTATCAGTAGGGATTAAAAACGGTGCGGCAACAATTAGTGCTATACATAGTAAAAGTATTACACCTACAATTTTAAGTAAGGTTTTCATGATCGTCCTTTCAAACGTGCAAATAATGTTCTTATCATAGCGAGTGTTAGCCTTAAAATCATTGTCGTTCTGATAAAAAAGCTTTTTATTAGATATTACATTCTTCTCCTGAATCGCCCCTGAAACATTTTGATACCTTTAGGTTACAAATAAATATTGACTCAATGAAACCTTAAGGTTACATTGATACCTACAGGTTACAAAAAATACTCAATACAATTACAGGATGATTACTATGAAACAACAAGATATAAAAACAGAAGAACAATTTATGAGACATAATATACGGTTTTGTATAAGCGCTGGCGTAGTTTGTTTACTTCTCAGTGTTTACTCACTAACTAACCATAATATAGAAGAGATGATAATTGTTGGAATGAGCGTTTTATTTTACATGGTTGTAACCGCTATTTTTATGATTAAAGCAGGCTTTCCGCTAAAAATGTATTTTAAATATGCTTATAAAGATGAGTTTCTAAACACCATTGACATTAATGCCTATAAACATACAACTTGTGCATTTGGGGTTTGCCTTCTTGGTGTTTTGTATAATAACGATTCAATACCTAGCGAGGTTTCGCATGCAAATATGGCAATATTTTACTTAGGTATTATGATCTTAGTATATGGAGTATCATTGCTTTGGCAAAGTCGTGATTAGGAGTGGATATGCAAAATAACATAGCAAAGTATCGAAAAGAGGCTGGGGTTTCACAGCAAGAACTTGCTGATGCTATTAGTGTATCGCGTAAAACAATAAGTACAGTAGAAACGGCACGATTTACCCCTTCGGTAATAATTGCTCTAAAAATAGCAAAGCATTTTAATACCTCAGTTGAAAGTCTCTTTGTACTAGATGAAAACGATTGATACATATTAAAGCGTTAGTCTCATACTATTAGTAAAAACACCGATTTAGCATCTTCAATTACAACGTATGGAGGACAGCGCTGTTGTTATTGGTGTAATTGCGCTAAAATAGACCAGCAAAAAAATATATATATAATCCGGAGATTCTACAAGGCATGAAAACACTGCTAATTTCACCGTCAAAAATGACGCTAGGCGAACAAGAAAATCAAATCTATCAGAACATTCTGAAGCAATCCTCAGAGTTAAGCCTTAACCTTATGGCCGTGAAAGTAGAAAACCACCCTGATGATTTTTTACCTTGGTGCTATGAGCTACTTAATGCAAGTAGAGATCGTCTGAACTACGATTTACTAGAACCACAACAGTTACCTGTGCTTAAAAAGCTACATGACCTACTTACTTCGGCTATTAGTTTTCTACAAGTTAAAACACTACGCGTAGCCCCTTGGCCTGTAGTTAGCGTATTTGTTGAACAGCATAAAGACGTGATCGCACTTGATGAGCAACTTCGCTTAGTAAGCTACATTAAAAGCATTCGCGAACAATCTCTTAAAGATATGATCCCTGAAGACTTACTTGCGTTTAGCGGTAAGCACATGGCATCACTTGATCCAAGCACATACAACTTTGACGTTGAATGGTTTGCATCGACAAAGAGTGCTAAAAGTTTTCATCAAATGCTTGGTGATTTACCAGGTGATTTTGACGACGCATTAGCAAATATTCCACTTGAAGGCGATATCACTCAATACGAATATCAACAATTTGTTGCTGCTTACTCAAAAGTATTTACCGACAATAATGAAAAGCCAACTCTTGCACCTGCAACTCGCTTGTTAGCAATGCGTCGCCCTGATTTATTTACACCGATTACCAACAATAAACTAGATGCATTATGTGGTGCGCTTGGTGTTTCTAAACTTAAAAATAGTGATTTTGAGCGTTACTGGCAAGATATCGTAAAAGGTATTCAAGCTATGTCATGGTATAAAATGGCAAATGCAAGTAACGAACTAGAGGAACAATTAGTTTCAATAAAAGCACTAATACCATGTTTCTTTTACTATGCAGATGCTAAAACACCTGATAACTCTAACTACATCAAGTTACTTAGCAAACCAAAGCGTAGTACAACAACGACTGGTAAAACTCAACGTAGAGGCAAAGAGTCTGCAGAAATTTTAGTAGACCGCGCACTTGCAGCTGACGATATCCCAGAGCATATTCGTAGTAAACGTGATTCTATCATTAATGAAGTTCAAAAAGGTCGCGGCGTTAACGAAACAATTAGTCTTATGCGCACTATTTTTGGCTAAATAAATCTAACCTAGCTGTATTTTTCTGGTGCAGCTAGGCTAATTTATGCACCACTGATGTGCGCAACATATTCCCTCAAGCTATATCCTCCCTTTATCCATAAAGTATAAGCTATTGTTTTTAATATATAAAAAACAATCTTTAATAAAAAACAATGAAACTGGCACATACAGTGCAATTATCCCGTTAGTTAAACAATAAATAGTAACTAGTCAAAGGTTCTGAGTAAATAATAAAAACCTAGGCGAGCAAAAATCATATAACGGGAAATGAACATGCTAAAACTAAAAAAACCATCGCTATCAGTGCGATAGCTTTAATGGGTGCAACATCTTTAACATCAACAGCAGTGCATGCTGAAGTAACTGCTAACGCTGCAGCAACATCAAACTACTTATGGCGCGGTCAAGAGCAAACTGGCGGAGACGCAGCCATTTCAGGCGGTATTGATTATGCTGATGAATCGGGCTTTTACGCAGGTACTTGGGTTTCAAATGCATCGTGGGCAGATGAAATGACCTATGAGCTAGATTTATACGCTGGCTTTGGTGGCGACATTAACGAAAGTGTTAGCTACGATGTTGGTTATATTTATTATGCTTATCCAGACGCTGCATCAGGTGCAGATGCCGATTTTTCTGAAATTTACGGTAGTATTAGTGTTGAAGGCTTTACTTTTGGTGCATCGGTTCTTGCAACATCGGCTGCAAGTGGCGATGGTACAGACTTTGGTGACTCACTTTATTTAACAGCTGATTATGGCTTTGCTGTTGGTAGCAACGGTACTGAAATGGCACTACATATAGGTCATTACTCTGGTGACTTTATTGGCGATGACAATATCCTAGACTACGGTGTATCTATTTCAAAAGACGGTTTTACATTTGGTTTGTCTGACACTGATATAGATGGTTCAGATATTAAAGCTTACGTTGCTTATTCTGTAGACTTTAATTTATAAAAAATGTGTTACTTGCTGCAACACGAAGGGCCTTTTGGCCCTTTTCTCGTTTTTGAAAAAGACATCTCACACCTGTTAACAAACCGTTACAATTGAATGAAAAAAATACATACTTTTTCCTTTATTCTATTACCTAGTCACTGGGCATTTATAACTGCCTAGCCATAAAATAGGTATAAAGGAATAATAATGAAATCACCTAACGCGTTTAGCGCCCTACTCGATATTTATATAAGTCCTAGTAAAGCTTTCAATGGTGTTGAACACGCCAAAGGTTGGTCATGGTTAGCATTTATATGTATTACCCTTGCTAGTATCGCTAGTGTTTATATTTTTTACTCTAGTGTTGATATGCAGTTTTTGATTAATGAGCAAGTAGCAGCATCAACTATTGATGCGACGATTGGCGAGCAAAAAGCAATTCGTCAAAGTATAGAGCTAAATGCAGAAAACCAAATTTGGTTTGCTCTGTTTGGCAGCGTAATGGGGCTAGCTATTATGAATGCACTCATGGCACTTTATTATATGCTTGTGGCTAAACAAGATCCTGAATCAGAACATAGCTACGGAGCTTGGTATGGATTCTCTACCTGGACAGTGATGCCAGTTGTTATTTCAAGCCTAGGCACAATTGCCCTTGTACTTAGTGCAAGTACCGATCAAATATCTCAAACAGCGGTATTTAGCTACGCATCTATTAACCAATTAATAATAGGACTTGAAATTGGCCATCCTTTTTATAGCTTATTAGAATCAATAAACTTATTTAGCTTTTGGAGCATTGCGCTGGGAATGATCGGCTTAAAATGTTGGACTAATTTTTCAACTAACAAAGCACTCCTATTCTCTGCACTTCCTTCAATTATTATTTTTGGTGTTTGGGCAATCATTGCAGCAATATAACTCTTAAGTGGAGGTAGATACTAACTCCACATTACTTAATTCACGGATAGATAAAATGAAAAAAGCAATAATCATCATACTGGCTGTAGGCGCATTTATAGCCCTAATTGTATCAAAAAAAATTTCTGGCGACGAAAAACAAGCTGAAGTAAATATTGCTCAAGTAGAGCTAGGCGACATTGCTGACTCAATAATGGCTTCAGGTAATTTAGTTTTTAATACACAAGTGCAATTACGCTCTGAAGTAACAGGCCGAGTAGATAAAATATTTGTTCAAGAAGGCCAGGGAGTTAAACAAGGCGATATGTTAATGCGCCTTGATACAACTGCTTTTGAATCAGAAGTTACCCGCAGTAAAGCAATCCTTCGCGCCACAGAAATTGAAATTAAACATAATAAAACACGCCTTGCTAACCTAGAGCGCCAACTTAAAAGACAAAAAGATTTATACGATGTAGGTTTAGGTAATCAAGAAAGCTTTGAAAATATTGAAAGCGCACGCGACCTGGCTAAAATCGATATTGAATCACGAATAGAGTCGTACAACCAAGCACAAGCGTCACTACAAATTGCGCAAGATCGCTTAAGTAAAAGTGTATTTAGAGCGCCAATGAGCGGCTTGCTTGCATCAGTAAATATTAAAGAAGGTGAAACCGTTATAGCTGGTACTACTAATATTATTGGCTCTGATTTAATGCTAGTAGCCGACCCAAGCGCTATTTTAGCCGAGCTACGTGTTGATGAAACCGACATTGCGAGTATTAAGCTTAACCAAAAAGCGAATATTTATGCTGCCGCATACCCAAATAAACCATTTAGCGGCACAGTAATCAATATTGGTACATCAGCTAAAAACCAAGCCGGCTCTCAAGGTTTATCGTTTAAAGTAAAAGTATTGCTCGATACTACTGAGCGCCAGCTATATGCAGGAATGAGTTGTAGAGCAGAGATCGCAACAAGCATTGCCGAAAATGGTTTAAAACTTCCAATAGAAGCAATCCAAAAAGAAGACGATAAAACATTTGTATGGCGACTTAATAGCGATAACACAGTTAGCAAAATTGCCGTAACTGTTGGAATATCATCTGATATAGAGCAAGCAATTACTGACGGCTTAACTGAGGGCGACAAAATAGTTATTGGTCCTGCGCGCCCAATAAGTCTCCTGACTGAAGGTGATGTGGTAAAACTTAAATCAGATGCAGACAAGGAAGATGCCTAATGTCTGCGGTAATCAAACTTGAGCATATTAATAAACAATACAAAATGGGCTCAGAGGTATTCAAAGCACTTGATGATGTAAACGTACATATAATGCAAAACGAGTACGTGGCGATTATAGGACCTTCTGGTTCAGGCAAGTCGACTTTAATGAACTTATTAGGCTGTTTAGATACACCCAGTAGTGGTGAGTACTACTTAAAAGACAAACTAGTAAAAAGTATGACCGAGACAGAGCTTGCTCATCAGCGTAATGAAAGCGTTGGGTTTATATTTCAAAGCTTTAACTTAATACCACGTGCAACCGCACTAGAAAATGTAATGCAGCCTTTAGTGTATCGCTTTATTCCTAGCAAACAGCGCAAGCAACAAGCCCTAAAAGCACTAAAGCGGGTAGGCCTCGGTGATAAAGTTAATCATTTATCTAGCCAACTATCAGGCGGGCAACGTCAACGTGTTGCTATTGCCCGCGCTTTAGTCACTAAACCACATATATTATTAGGAGATGAACCTACTGGTAACCTTGATAGTAAAACGACCCGCGAAATTATGGCTTTATTTGATGAGCTGCATAACGAAGGTCACACTATTATTTTAGTAACACATGAGCAAGAAATTGCCGATCATTGCCAACGCGTAATTCGTTTGGTCGACGGTAAAGTGGTAAGTGATGTCACTAAAGATGAAGGAATTAAGCAGCATGTTTAAATCAGCTCTTGCCATAATGGAAGGCACTAAAGCGGCTTTTTCAGCTATTAAAGCTAATGCAATGCGCAGCGCACTGACCTGTTTGGGCATTATTATTGGTGTTGCCGCCGTAGTTACTGTAGTTGCAGTAATGCAGGGTTTTACAAAGCAAATAAATGATCAATTTGCTGATATGTCGCCAGATGTAACAACAATAAAGGCTTACACCAGTGTCGAACTCGAAATGGTTGGTAAAAATGCCAAGCTTACCTACGACGATTTTTTAGCTTTAAAGTCGCGTATAAAAGAAGCTGAAACGCTAACTGCCCAAATGTTTACCTGGCGTTTTTCGGGCGGCGCTGAGTATGGAAATAAAAGCCATTCATCGCGTGTTATCGGTACTGAGCAAGACTATCAAAAAGCGTATCGTACCTACCCTGAACTCGGCCGCTTTATTCGTGCTGAAGATGATGATAAGCGTAGAAGAGTCGCATTTATCGGCCCTTCAATCATAGAAAAGCTAAACCTTCCTGAAAACCCAGTAGGTGAATATATAAAACTAGGTGGTGAATGGTTTAGAATTATTGGTGTTGCTGAAAAACAAGGTAGCTTATTTGGCTTTGACCAAGATGATTACATTAATATTCCAATTAGTACCATGAGTGCTTTAGAAGGCGGAAATACACAAACTAATGTGCAAATTATGTTTAGGTTAAATGAAGGTACTAACGAAGAACAAGTGCTTGCAAAAATAACCCGTGTATTACGCCAACTACATAAACTAAAAGAGAAAGATGAAAACGACTTTGAATTTGAAACCGCTGAAAAATCTCGCGCCCAAATAGATAAGTTTACCAGCAGTGCTACCGCTATTACTGCGGGTATTGTTGGCATTAGCTTACTCGTTGGCGGCATTGGTGTTATGAACATAATGCTCGTGTCGGTAACTGAACGTACACGCGTTATTGGTACATTAAAAGCACTAGGCGCAACGCCTGGCTTTATTATGCTGCAATTTTTAGTTGAAGCCGTTGTGCTTTCGCTCTTTGGTGGCTTAATAGGGCTTCTTATAGGATATGGCGCTGCAGGGCTTATTTCGTTCTTAGTCCCAAGCATGCCTGATGCATATATACCAGCATGGGCTGTAATGCTATCGTTCGGATTTACATCAATGATTGGAATTATATTTGGTATAGCCCCTGCTATTAAAGCAGCAAGACTAAACCCTATAGATGCACTACGTTACGAATAACTATTTTAAATAATTATTTTGCTTTAAATGGTACCTTATTACATTGTACTTCAACTGTTCTAGGGTACCAAACTGGGCCTACCTGGTTAACAACAACCTCTGCCACTGCATTACTAAATGACTTATAAGTATGCACCGTTTGCCATTGTCCTTGCGGGCAATGCTCACTTAAATCAACTGCATCAGACCCCTCATATAAGGCATATGCAAAGTTATGATGCCACTGAGAGCTTAGATGCGATTGGTTATTAACCTTTTCAGGTACACCATTATCAAAGTAAATACTTGTGCAGCCAGTTAACATAGCAAACGTAATACTACCTAAGAGTAATTTAAGATTCATAACGCCTCCTGCGTATTTTGCTCTTCACACCACACTTTCACGGTATGTGGTGAATAAATACCTAGCGTAATTAAACTCAACGCACCATCGCTAAATGTTTGCTGCGACTGCATTTGAGCAGCTTGCGTATCTGTACAAATCTGTTTTACATCCACACGCTCCTCTCCCACTAACCCCCATAAATAAAATGGACGGCTATCTTCGTAAGTCGCTTTACTTGTAATTTTTGCGATGGCTTGTGGCTGTATGGTAACCGCAGAGCAGGCGTTTAAGCCCAATACTACAAATCCCATTATTAATGATTTCATGTTTGTCCTTACTTGATACTCACTTTCAGTAAATAAACTTTACAGTAAACCAGTAACATAATGAGTAAGAAGCTGTGTGAAAAATGTAGCCAACCTTACAGATTTCAAACAGTTTTTTACACAAAAAAAAGGCCGCAAAATTGCGGCCTTTGAGTAAATGTTGTGTCAGCTATTAAAACTTAGCCAAATTATTTACATTGTCTTTATCAACCAGTTTTACGTACGGATCTACCCCTGCAAATAAAGGTTTTTCTTTAACCTTTAACTCAATGATATTAGTGCCCGTTACTATTTGGTGTTTTTGTGAGTAAATCACAAAATCTTCAGCGAGTAGGTTTTCAGGATCATCGCTAAACAACACAATATCAATTAACTCGTCGAGTGGCTGCTCTGTTTCTTCACCTTGACCATCAGCACGTTGCTTAACAGCTTCAACGTTTAACGTAACGCTATAAAAGCCATCACTGTCGGCTTCGTCTGAAATTGAAACCTCTTTCATTTCTAGCTCATACAAAGTGATATATTTAAACTGATCATCAATAAAGCTTTGCTCAGCTTGCGTTGCGTCTTGTTTTAAATAACTAAGTAAGTCAAGCGTTGTTGGGTATGGCGTTGATTGGTACTGAAATTCATTTAAAAATGCTTTGAGTGCATTATTTAAACGTTTTTCACCTAAACGATCATAAATCGCCATCATCACAACTGATCCTTTATTGTAATGAAGATATTGTTGCGACTGTGTTTTATATAGTGGCATTTCTTCAAACGCTTCCCCAGTGCGGCCCATTAAGTACCTATCTAACTCGTATTTTAAAAACTTACGTAGCTTTTCTGGGCCAAAGCGTTTCTCAAGCACCATAAGCGCACTGTATTGTGAAAGCGTCTCAGACATAACGGCGGCCCCCTCTACATTGGCTCCCGACACTTGATGCCCCCACCACTGATGCGCCACTTCATGTGCGGTTACATAGTAAGGTAGGTCAATTTTACTTTCATCCCTTGAGTCTGTAACAAAACCAATGCTTTCTGAATAAGGCACGGTATTAGCAAAACTTTGCGCAAATGAGCGGTACCTAGGAAATTCAATAATACGTAATTGCTTATGCTGATAGGGACCAAATGCTTGTGTAAAATAATCTATCGAGTCTTGTACCGATTCAATCATACGGTCAACATTCCATGCATGATTTTTGTGGTAGTACACCTCAATATTTACACCGTTATGCTCAACCTTTTTACTTTCCAGTTCGGCCGACTGCACCGCATAAAAGTTTAAAATAGGCGCATCCATTTCATAAACAAAAGTGCGGCGTCCATCTTTTACACTTTCACTTTGTAAATACCCTGGGGTAATCGCAAATTGCGACTCGTCGGTGGTTACCGTCGCCTTAAAGTTAATAAACCCATTAGCTGCACCAAAATCACTTTGTGTATAGTACTGACTGTCTTCTAGCTTATGGGCACGTTCAAGCTCAGGTAAATCATGCTTACGGCGTTCAAATTTATCAGCTACCTGTAAACCACGGTTATAACCAAAACTAGGAAGGAGTTCCAAGTTATTAATAAAAGTGCCATTAGCCACTAACTGTGTATCAGAGCCACTATCGGTAAAGCCTGTATGCTCGCGAGTGACAGACAGCTGCCCTTCTCTTACCTCGTCTGGCATAAGGGGCTGATCAAATTCAAACCATGCAGAATAAAGCGCTGGTAATTTTTCAACAATTTTACCGCCAGCCATTGTTACATCCCAGCTTTTGGCGTGTTGCGGTGAACTTATTAACACTCGCGAAATTGGCTCATTAGATGTATTAGTAAACTTAATTTTTGCCACAGCACTTAAAGCACGCTTTTTTGGAAAAATATCAACAGTTAAGTCAACATCGGTCACCATAGGTAGTGCTAAGTCTTTGTATTGTGCAAACTGCTGCTCATAACTTATTTGCTTGTCTTGAAACTCATCGCTCGTAGTAAACTCATTCAAAACTCGCGTGTTGTTATAAATATTGTAGCCTGCACCAACAAACACTAATGCACTAATAACCGCAATCGCTTGCCCTTTTAACGACATATTGTAACGAAGCATAGACAGGCGTGTACGCAGCGTTTGTGAAGGACCGCGGTGCCATAATGCAAACCCAACAATAGCTAAAATAAGACTTAACGCGCCCCAATATAATGTGTACCAATGCGCTGCTTGTAAAAAGTGTCCATAGCCGTTTATATCAGAATACGGTACGCTACTGCTTTGGCTAAAATGGAACATATTATGCTCAAACCCATAAGAATCCATTACTGTTTGCACTATGTAATACAAAATAAACAAGCCCATTCCTACATATTTATTCGGGCTAATAATTTGTAAAAAGAAGGCGAGTACCGTAAGCATAATTAACGGTAAAATCGATAAATAAACAATCCTAAATAAATACTGTCCTAACTCTAAATTAAATTGACCTTTAAATAACTGAACTGTAATTGTAAGTATCATTCCCACGAGGAACAGCCCAGAAATAGCGGCGATTAAAGCCAGTATTTTTGACACCCAAAAAACACTATTATGCACCGGAAAGCTGTCAACAATATCGCCCATGCCACTTTGACGTTCTCGCCAAACAAGCTCAGCGCTATAAAAAGCGATAATAACAAATAAAAATAAACCCGAAATACCGCTAATAATATTGACCATATTCGCGGTAATTGGCCAGTTAGTTGTACCGTAAGCGCCAATGGGAGCAAACAGTGGGATCATAAGCGTTACAATACTTACACCGGCTAAAATCATAAAAGGAGCACTAAATATAACTTGTTTAAGTTCAAATATACTGCGCATTATTAGCTGAGATTTAGTACTAACCCCCGCTGATTTATAATTTTTAGCACTGCTGATAAGTGCAGCTTGTTTATTTTGTACAAAAGCAGAAACTTTAAATTGCTTTTTCTGTTTTTTAGCTACTATGCGGTTACTTAGTTTTCCAAGGCTAAAAAACATAGCTAAGCCTAGTACAATCCACAAAATACGGTTAACTAACAAATCACCGCTGAGAGTGAGCACTTCAGTATTTTTATCATTTACAGTCCAATAACGTGTTAAATCAATTAACGAACCAGATCCAAATGGGTCGGCGTAAACAACAATATTTCTAAATGCTAAATCATCAAAGTAAACGCCAGCTATTTGATAAACTATAAAAATCACAACAGCTGCTACATACACCGACATCATGGTTTTAAAATAGACCGCTACACTATTAAAAATAGCCGAAAGCACCAGCAAACTTGGTACTGCTAAATAAAGATAAGGTGCAGCGTAATACATTAACTTGTTTGGACCAATCAATTCGCTATCGAGCCAGCCAACCAATAAACCAAATTGCGACCCTAAAAACACACCCAATGGCACGCTTAAAAATACAATAAGTACAACTATGTAAGAACCAAAAAAACGCCCTGCTTGATAAGGCACAGGATTAACAGGTTTACTAAAAACCAGTTCATCCATTTTGCTTTCACTGTTGCGAATAGCGGAGCTGGCAACAAAGTTAACCACTAAAAACATCGCAAGCGTACAAAATGTAACGGTTAAAAGCATAATCGAAAACGGCGAGTTCATATGAACATTAGCCCCACCAAGTGGAAATTTACTACTAGAGCTTATAAAAAACGCCATAATAAAGAACATTAGAAAGGTTATATAAAACGAAGGCTGACGCACAAAATAACGCAGCTCAAACACAAGCATATTAAAAAACATAACGCCTCCTTATGCTACCTGGCTGTTACGATGATTGAGTAAAGTAGAAAAGTACACGTCTTCTAGGTTTGCATGGCTTGGTTGAAAACCTTCAGGGGCTTGTTCGGCTAATACATGCAATATGGTTTGCCCAGCAAATAAGCGTTTAGAAATAACAGGCAGCCGTGGTTCGAGTTCTTGTGCCTCTTCTTGGCTCATGGCTTTGCGCCAAATTTGGCCTTGCAGTTTATCGGTAAGCGCAATCGGGTTACCTTCTAGTAAAATTTTACCGCCAGCCAGTACGGCCATATTAGGGCATAGCTCTGCCACGTCTTCTACTATATGGGTTGATAATATAACGACTTTTTGTTCACCCAAACTAACCAATAAGTTATGAAAACGGTTACGCTCTTCAGGATCTAAACCTGCGGTTGGTTCATCAACGATGAGTAAATCTGGGTCGCCCAGTAATGCCTGTGCAATACCAAAACGCTGGCGCATACCGCCGGAAAAACCACTTACCGCTTTTGAGCGATGTTGATATAAATTAGTGTGCGCAAGTAATCCTTCAACCGACTCTTTACGCTCTGCTTTATTATGAATTCCTTTTAAAACAGCCATATGGTCCAGTAAGTCGTAAGCACTAACACGCGGGTACACACCAAAATCTTGTGGTAAGTAACCTAAGCGTTGGCGCAGTGCTTGTGGGTCTTTAAACACATCAATACCATCAAAGGTAATTGAACCCGCGTCGGCGGATTGTAACGTTGCAATGGTGCGCATTAATGATGACTTACCGGCACCATTTGGCCCAAGCAGTCCAAACATACCTTTACCTATTGATAAATCAACGCCTTGCAGTGCATGTACGCCGTTGTCGTAGGTTTTTGATAACCCTGTTATTGATAGCATTTTTGCTTCCTTCAATATAAGTAATTATTTTTATGATGTTTTATACCACAAGGAAAATAGGAACATAAGTTACTTGCTGGTTAAATTTGTAACAACAAATAAACATATTTTAAACTCATAACACTTGCCTGTACTGTATTCACTCGGTATAAAAACCACATATACTTTTTATAAGAAGCGAAAAGCCATGCAAGAACATAAAAACCAGCCATTGACCGATTTTATAGAATACCCACACGATGAAATGTTAGCCCGTGCAAATGAATTTTTACAAACGAGCCAACGTCGTCATAGTATTCGCAGCTTTAGCAACCGCCCAGTGCCAAAAGAGATTATCGAAACCTGCATAAAAGCAGCGGGTACGGCACCCAGTGGTGCAAACCACCAGCCTTGGCATTTTGTGGCTATTAATAGTGCAGATGTTAAAAAGCAAATACGCGATGCGGCTGAAAAGCTAGAGCGTTCTTTTTACGAAGGGCGAGCAGGCGATGAATGGTTAGATGCATTAAAGCCTTTAGGCACCGATGCTAACAAACCCTATTTAGAGCATGCACCTTGGCTTATTGCTGTATTTAGTCAAAAAAAGGGCGGTGTGAGTACCGATGATAAAAATACAAATTATTATGTGCATGAGTCTGTTGGGCTTGCAACGGGGTTTTTAATACAAGCTCTGCACCGTGCAGGCCTTGCAACACTGACCCACACCCCAAAACCGATGAGTTTTTTAACGGACATTTGTGACCGAGATAAAGACAACGAACGCCCTTACATTCTATTAATTACAGGCTACCCCGATGAGCATGCAACAGTGCCGATGCATGCCCTAGATAAAAAATCGATTGATGAAATAGCCAGTTTTATTTAATACCTTGCAAGGGGGCATAATCAATAGCCAGTACATCCCCTTCTTTGAGGCCAGCAACCACATGCTGCTTATTATTTACCCTGGTGCCTAAACGGACGAAACGTTTAACTAGCGTTTCGTTCTCCAACACATACACCATGCTTAATTGACCAAACTCATGCACCCAGCTTGGCTCAATTAAAATACCTTGAGCGCTTTTTGTGGGCAATTGTAGCTGTGCGTAAAGCCCAGGGAGCAAGCCTAATTGTGTATTCGTGTCTAAACGAATACGCAAGCTGCGCGCGCTATTGTCGGCAACAGGGACTATTTCACTCACTGTAGCCGAAATAGTTAAATTGAGCGATGGCAGTACCACGCTCAAGCTATCCCCTAGTTTTAATTTTACTGCTTGTTGTTCACGTACATTAAATTCAACCTGTAATTGTGATGGGTTATACACAGTAATGAGTGGCTTACCCGGTATTGCGGTATCGCCAGGTTCAGTCAAGCGCTCAACCACGACCCCCGAAATGGGTGCAGTTATTTGAGTATAATTTAGTGTCACTTTGGCCTGTGCTTGCTGCTGCTTAGCGGCGGCTAAATTAGCTGTGAGGTTATCAAATTTAGCTCTAGCATCATCTAATTCGCTAACGGATACTAACCCCTTGGCATTTAAGTTGGTCATTCTGTCTAATTGCTTTTGAGCTTGCGTCAACGATGCCTGCACCGCGTTAATATTAGCGTCGCTTTGTGCCAACGCCGCTTTAAAATCATCTTGCTTGAGGGTAATAAGTAAATCGCCCTTAGTGACTTTATCGCCTGCTCGTACCTTTAGCTGCTCAACCTGCGCCATCACATTTGATGAAATTTGCGTATTTTGTTTTGCAATTACACTACCCGGCACCTGCTCAATACCGGTAATGCTTTGCAGGACAATCGTGACACGCTCTCCCTGATAATTACTGTGTTGTGATTCTTTTAACCCTGCGCTTTTCTGGTCAGAAAAAATGCCAGCCATATAAAACACAGCCATAATAATTACCAATAAAGCGATTAAAGCGCCCAATAGTTTTGATTTACCCTGCATGCGCTTCACCCTCTGAACTTGCAAACACTAAATAATAAACAAGCGGTACTACAAATAACGAAAATACAGTAGACGCCACAATACCAAAAATTATCGCAATCGCGAGCCCGCTAAATACAGGGTCTAGTGTGATGACTAAGTTACCCAATAAGGTCGTTCCTGCGGTTAGTAATACAGGACGCATGCGCACTGTTCCTGCAGCAACCAGCGCATCTTTTATAGCCATGCCTTGGCCTCGTGCTTGATTAATAAATTCAACTAAAATGAGCGAATTACGTACCACAATACCAGCAAGGGCAATCATCCCAATCATCGCTGTAGCGGTAAATAATACCGGCTCAGGAGCGCCTGCTATAACGCGCTCCCCAAACTGATTTAGTAACCAAAAGCCTGGCATAATACCTATGACAGTGAGCGGAATAGCCGACATAATAATTAACGACAAGCTCGCAGATTGTGTTTGTACCCGTAAAATAATAAATATGGCACTAAGCGCAAAGGCAAATGCAATCCCCATATCTCTAAACACATCGATGGTAATGCGCCACTCTCCCTCACCACTAAAGTTGGCATAAGTGCCTTGTGGTAATTGCCATGGCGCAGTGCCCCCGTTGTTAAAAAAGTGGCGGTTTATCCATGGTGTTTTTTCAAAATAGTTAGGCCCGGCGTTAAAATCAGCATTTACGTCTGCAATAACCTCTGCCGGCGTTCGCCCGTTTAGCTCAGCCATAACATAAATTACATCGCGTTGATCTTTACGAACCCGAATATCTGCAACCTGATGTTGCGTAAATTCACCTAATTCTGAAAGCGACACTAATGGCCTAGGTGCACTTTGCAAACCAAATTCATTACTGGTTTTAGCTAAGTCTCTGTCACCTCTTACTTGCAGTGCAAGTAATTGCGAAATTTGATTACGCTCGCTGTACGGTAACTGTAATTTAATATCAACAGGCTCTGTTTCATTACTTACGTAAAGTACACCCACGGTTTCACCTTGCGTGGCAACACTTAACGATTGGGCAATATTTTGAGTGGAAATGGCACTGAGTGCTGCTTTTCGCTTATCGGTTATAAAACGCTGTAAAGGTGCGGGCGCAACCATAGACGTATCCACTTCGACTACATGCGGCTCTTGCTGTAAACGTGCAGCTAATTGGTTGGCGGCTTGGTAGTGGGTTTGCTCATCAACAAAATCATCTCGATAAACCTCAGCAACTAAGGTACTTAATACCGGCGGCCCAGGAGGCACCTCAACAACTTTTATTACTATGCCTTCTTTTACTAAAGGTGCGAGCTGTTTGCGTAAGCGCATAACCACAGCATGTGATTGATGCTCGCGCTCAGACTTATCAATCAATAACACTCTTAGCTCTGCTAAATGTGAAGCTTCACGGCGATAATACCCACGTACCATCGCATTAAAATCCATACTTGAAGGCTTACCAACGTACGCAGCTATTTCACTTACTTCGTTTAATTGCCATGTGAGTGTTTGCACTTGTTGAGTAAAGGCAGCGGTTCGTTCTAAATTTGTTCCCTCTGGCATGTCTATTAATACTTGTAGCTCGTTTTTATTATCAAACGGTAATAGCTTTAAAGGCACTAAACGCATAACCGGTAGCATGGCGCTAATAATAAACAAAATTAATGTGCCCCATAATACCCATTTTGCACGCTGCTTTGAGACAAGCAATGGGCTTAATAACGTTTGATAAATACTTATTTTTGGCTCAATTTCAGTGTGGGTATCTGTATTGGGCTTGAGTAACTTCATAGCAAGCCAAGGCGTTACAAAAAACGCCACAATGGTAGACACCATCACGCTGATTGGAACGTTAAATGCCATCGGTGCCATGTACGGCCCCATCATGCCGGTAATAAATGCCAGCGGAATAAATGCCACCATAATAGTCAAGGTAGACATCAGTAACGCACCGCGAATTTCGCTCATTGCGCCAACTATTTGCTGTTTTTTGTTGCCTTTTTTATTTAAGAAACGGCTTATATTATCAATCCCTGTAATTGGGTCATCTACCAATAACCCTAACGATAAAATAAGTGCAAATAACGTTACTCGGTTAATGGTATAACCAAACGCAAAATCCAGTGCCAGTGTAATGCCATAGCAAATAGGGACAGCTAACCCAACAACAATGGCTGGTCGCCAACCCAAAAATACCCCAACAAATATCACCACCGTAAATACTGCAAACACCAAGCTTGATGTTAGATTATTTACTTTTTCATTGGCGGTCTGCCCATAATCTCTTAATACCGAATAACTCACTTCGGGCGGTAAAAGCGTGCGTGATAACTCAGCCATCATTTGATGAACATCGTTTGCCACCGCCACGGCATTAGTGCCTGTTTGCTTAGCCACACTTAATGTGACCATAGGTGAGTGTTGCTCATTAGATGATTGTGCAAGCCATTGGTAATGTTCAATCTCGCCAGGGCCGTCAATCACGTTTGCAATATCAAGTAAGTAAACACTTTTACCATTTACTACATTAACTACAAGCTGCTCTACTGCAGACTTATTACGTAAAACGTCACCTGCTTGCAGGGCTATTTTTTGCTGGCCATTTATAACACTGCCTACCTGTGTGAGCTGATTAGATATATTCAATGCGTAAAGTACATCGTTTATAGTCGTTTGGTGAGCAGCCAACGCGCTGGCATTTAAATTGATGGTGAGCGTGCGTTTACGCCCAGCAATCACTTTTACCTCGCTGGTGTTTTCAATACGTTGTAAACCATTAGCAATTTCGTTAGCAAATCGCGTTAATTCGTAATCGCCATACAGCTGCGGATCTTTGCTGTAAAGCCCAAGCATAACAATGGGAACATCATCTACTTCAACGGGCCTAATTTGCCAGTGTTCAATAACAGAAGGCATTGTATGCTGGTAACTATTAAGCTTCGCGTAGGTATCTAAAATAGCTTGTTCACGATCATGGCCCACCTCAAACCTAAGTGTCACCACGCTAGCGCCAGTTTGTGTGGTTGAGTAAATATGTTCAACACCACCAAGCTGGGCCAATAGTTTTTCAAGTGGTTGAGTCACCAATCGGGTAACCTCAGGCGCTTCTACGTTAGGAGCCGATACATATATATCGAGCATAGGCACTATTATTTGCGGCTCTTCTTCTCGCGCCGTTTGCTGTAAAGCAAATAAGCCAAACAAAATAGATAACACAAAAATAATAACCGGAATACGGCCGCTTAGGCTGCTTTTAACTGCGTTATCAATTATGCTCATAACCCTTAGCCCTTACAAAATAATCCGTATAGTGTGCCCAACAGATGCACCGCATTTTGATCAATCACCCGGTAATAAATAGTTTGGCTCTCACGGCGGGTAGCCACGACATTAGCTTTACGAAGTGCGGCTAAATGTTGAGAAAGTGCTGATTGAGCTAAAGGTACAGCTTCATTTAATTGCGAAACACTCATTTCTGTTTCTTGCAAACAACATAAAATCATTAAACGATTTTTATTAGCTAAAATTTTTAATAACTGCTCAGCCTGAGCTACATTGCCAGCCATTGCGTTAAAGTCGATGTTCATAACGTGCTCTTATTATAGAAGTGACTAGAGTATAAATATATATATTAGCAATGTCTAACATTAGGTTTTACTAATATAGAAAAATCTAATATAGTAAATGAAATATTTTGTTTAAGTGCGAGCTCATGATTGTTATAACTGTATTGCTACAATTTTTCATAACCCTGATGAATGTGGCTTACTACTTAATTGCACTAAACTTAATCCAATTTGCTTTTAGCAATTGATATCCAATGTTCACACTATTGCGTAAACTTAACGTTAAGGAATAAATCTCATGCTTACATCAATTCCCGATTTACTAAAAATTATCACACCTAACCAACGCCGTATTGACGCAGCGCAAGCAAAACTCGAAATTAGCGAAAACAAGGGTTTACTTATTGATGTACGCGAACCTGCAGAACACGCAACAAAAGCAGCGGTAGGCGCTATTAATATTCCGCGCGGGTTACTCGAAATGAAGTTGATGGAAATAGAAAAAGACGCAGCACGCCCTATTTACGTGCACTGCGCTAGTGGCGCACGCGCAACGCTCGGAGCAGAAGCGTTAACACGTGTTGGTTATGAAAACGTAACCGTAATTACCTGTGACGCAAATCAAATATGTAGTGTGTTTTAAACATCAACTGAATACTTATAATGATGCGCCTAGTAAAGGTAGGCGTTTAACTTTGTGATAAGTCAGTGCTAATTTAATACACTCTTTAACTGGGTGTTCTGGCAATGGCTTCTCACTATTTAATACAATTGCCCGGTTACCTTCAAAAGTGAGAGTGTGTGAATGCAACTCTTTAAATGTGCTTACTAGCTTTGATTGGCAATGAAAAAAATAACACTAGGAGCCCTTAAAGCCTACGCGAATGGGGCTGCCATTTATTGTGTTATAACTTGGCTCTCCCCACTTTAAAGACTCTTCAACAGCTCCTAAGTTTTGCTCTTGTGCTACGGTATAAATTAACTCTCGTAATTGTATAAGCGTACTTTTAGCTGCCTCAGGATGATTATTAAATATATTTTTTATATACGTATCCATAAAAACATCCTTATAAGCGCTCTACCTATACTTAAAGGTAGATTACTTTTGTTGTTTTTCATCAAGTAAAACAAGTAGCATCTGCTCAATATTTTTAACACTATAAGTAAGTGCTCTCAGTAGCTCTTTCTCACTTTGCTCTGTTGCCTGCTGCGACGTTTTACCTTGATTAGCCAATACATCTTTTTGCTCAAGTATCGCCTCTCTAAACTCACTCGCATTAACTACACCAAGTAATGACACCAATGCACCGTGGCCAGACTGCCCTGCTGTTTCAAAACTTAAACGATACAGCCCAAACATGCGCATTATTGGGCCTTGACTTAGGCCTACATCGGTTATTTTTTCGAGCGGTATTGATTTTTCTTCTTTAAAAAACACCCCGCGTTTTACAACTAGTTTTTGCGTAAGTAATTGCGCCGACATAGCCGCTAATATTCGCCCACCCACCAGCCACACTATCGCTAAAACAATGGGTAACAACGGAATCGTCACCAGTGCTAGCACACTAAAAAAAGTGGCCATTAGCATCCAATATTGCTGAACCTTCGGGTCGAAAGATGCACTTTTTAAAATATGTTTTGTCATTGTTTTAATCCTTTATCTATATAACTACAAATACACTCTGCAAACTTCAATAATCTCTACTCAATCTTACAAACTAATAACGACTTTTATCGCAAGGACTATAAATACTACCCCCAGTATTTTATCAAGCCACGGGTTTTGCTTGGTAAAGCCAAAGCGGTTTTTTGAAACCTCTGTCAGTAACGCCACCAGCAAGTACCAGCCGGTATCAATTACAAACACGGTTAAACACATAATTATACCCACACTTAAAGTAAGTAGCTGAGGGTCAATAAACTGTGAGAACAAGGCTAAAAAGAATATAGCAAGTTTGGGGTTCAAAAACGCTATGGCAAAACCATCTTGCAGCGCTTTGGCTGCGCTTACCTCACTTTTTTGTACTTCAAGTTCGTTATTGCTAGGTTTTGCTAGTAATATTTTTATCCCTAAATACGCCAAATAGGCCGCACCTAAATACACCAGTATTTGATAAACAGTTGGAAACTGCGTCATTAAAGCGCCTAACCCTAATAACGATGCACCGGCATACAAGCCAACGCCTATACCATGGCTGAGCGCGGCAAGCATACCGTTTTGCATACTGCCGTTAAGTGAATGCTTTAAAACCACCGCTAAACTTGGCCCTGGCGACATTGCGCCCATCATGCAAATAGCCGCTAGGCTTAACCATACTGTAAATGTCATTTAAAGCTCGTCAATTTCAATAAGTAATGTATAACCGTGCACTTGCCCATAAAAGCCAGTCAATGGCACTGCGTTTATTACTTTCCAGCCATCTTGATTTAATTCCTGTATGCGATCATTCAGTGCGGCTATATCTACCCCACCCAAAAAACGGGTCTTTCTAAATTCGATTACTTTTTGCATTTTAATCCTTGTATATTTTATAACGTGTATTGAAAATCGTAATGATGAACACCGTTTTCAATACGTATTTTCATACTGCCCGTTAACCCTTCTAGCTCATTAGTGCCTGAATCGGGGATTACATTTAAAATTAGGCTATCCTGACCTTTATCCATAGTACCAAAATGCTGCAATACAAAGCTGCCTTTTTTGCCTTCAAGCTCGCCTATTACTTGCTCTATTGCCACATAACCGGCACTGCCTTGCGAGGGTGTCATGGCGCTCAGCATTTCGCCTTGGCTGGAAGCATTTAAGTCACCTTTAAATGTTTTATCAATCGACATGCGTCCTAAGTTAATACCTTACTGCCCTTTGGTATAACCTTCAATAGGCGCTAAAGCCACTGTAAATTCACCGCTTATTATTTTTGTTGTCATAACAATTCCTTATTGATGATATTTAATACTATTGATTTTTAATCCGATGATGCCATATCTATACCTTAACCTTTAAAAAGAATCCACTATGTCAAAAAACACTTCCGCATCCGAGAAAGCTGCTTTTAGCAGTTTATTACCTGTTTTTGCTTTTATAAAACCGTATAAATGGATGGTAGTCGCTGCACTAGCCGCGCTATTGGTCACTGCGGGTGTGAACTTATCATTAGGCCAAGGTGTTAAGTTTGTTATAGATCATGGGTTTATTGCAGGCTCCAAAAATCAATTACAGCAAGCTGTACTGGTACTCATTGGCTTAATCAGCTTATTAGCGATAGGTACCTTTAGCCGTTTTTATTTAATGTCGTGGATTGGCGAACGAGTCAGTAACGATATTCGAAAAGCCGTGTTTAATCGTATTGTTACCCTGCACCCAAGCTACTTTGAAGAAAACCGCAGTGGCGAGCTTATGTCGCGTTTAACCACCGACACCACATTACTGCAATCAATTATTGGTTCATCATTTTCTATGGCGCTGCGCAGTGTACTTATGTTGATTGGTGGACTTGCTATGCTGCTATTTACTAATTTAAAACTTACTTTAGTGGTTGTAGCCTGTGTACCGCTGGTACTTGTCCCTATGATGATATTTGGTCGCAAGGTACGCAAACTAGCCAGCTCTAGCCAAGATGCCATTGCCGACATAAGCACCTACGCTGGCGAGATCATACAAAATATTAAAGTAGTGCAAAGTTATAGCCACGAAGAACAAGAGCAACATGCCTTTGCGCTTGAGACCGAAAAAGCCTTCAACGTTGCTAAAAAACGTATTAAGCAACGTTCATTTTTAATAGCCGTGGTGATTTTTTTAACTTTTAGTGCCATTAGCGCTATGTTATGGGTGGATGGTAACGACGTACTCGCAGGTACCATGACCGGCGGCGAGCTAGGTGCATTTGTGTTTTACGCTATTATGGTTGCAATGTCAGTGGCAACCGTTGCTGAAGTGTATGGAGAACTTCAACGTGCAGCAGGCGCGGCGGCAAGATTACTTGAATTACTTGCTGTTAAAAGTGAGATAGAAAACCCGCTAAATCCACAAGATAGTCATTTACTGCAAAATATTGATAGCCCTGCTATTACGCTTGAAAATATAAGCTTCAACTATCCCTCTCGCCCAGACGTAAGCGCGCTTCATAAAATAAGCCTAAATATAAATCAAGGCCAAACCGTGGCAATTGTTGGCCCTTCTGGCGCAGGTAAAACTACATTATTTGAATTGCTACAACGCTTTTACGATCCGGCCAGTGGGGCCATTAAATTTAAAGATGTAAACATTAAAGATTTATCGCTTAATACTCTGCGCAATAAAATGGGCATGGTAGCGCAAAACCCTATTTTGTTTAGCTCCGATGTAATGCATAACATTCGTTACGGCAACCCAAATGCAACCGATGAGCAAGTATATGCCGCAGCAAAGTATGCGCATGCCGATGAATTTATTAAACAATTACCGCAAGGTTATAACAGTTTTTTAGGTGAGCAAGGTGTGAGGTTATCGGGTGGGCAAAAGCAGCGTATTGTACTGGCCCGCGCTATATTAAAAGACCCTGAAATACTTCTTCTTGATGAAGCCACCAGCGCACTCGATGCTCAAAGTGAGCACCATGTACAAGCAGCGCTTGAGCATTTAATGCAAAACAGAACAACGTTAATTATTGCCCATAGGCTGGCAACGGTTAAACATGCCGATGTGATTGTAGTCATGGAAAATGGAGAGATTATAGCAACGGGTACTCACCAAGAATTGTTAGCAAGTAACCCGTTGTATCAAAAACTGTGTGAATTACAGTTTAATAAAGACTAACCTTCTGTATTTGGCACTATTTGAATTTCTACACGGCGGTTTTGAGCACGACCATTTACACTTTCATTAGTCGCAATTGGACGAGTTTCGCCATAACCTATAGTGCTAACACGTGTAGCCATGATTTGCTGGTTCACTAAGTAGTTTTTAACGCTTTGAGCACGCTCACGCGATAGGTTCATGTTGTAGCTATCTTGACCTGTGCTATCGGTATGACCTTCAACACTAAGGTAGGTTTTTTCGTACTTGTTCATTACTTTTGCAATTGCGTTTAACGTATCGTTAAAGCCTGATGAAATATAAGATTGATCAGTCGCAAATGTAATATTTGATGGCATAACTAAACGTAAGTTGTCGCCCTCACGCACTACTTCAACACCTGAACCCGCTAACTCATCACGAAATGCTTCTTCTTGCTTATCCATGTAATCGCCAACAGCTGCGCCAGCTAGTGCACCAATAGCTGCACCAATAAAAATACGCTTATCTTTATGATTACCCGTAGCCTTACCTAATACACCTCCGGCAGCAGCGCCAATAGCAGCTCCTTTACCCGTGTTATTCATTTCGCAACCCGAAAGTAATACAGCTACTACGGTTACGCTTAAAAGTGATTTAGTTAAAGTCATGGTGATACCCTATTCATTAAGAATTTAGTAAGAGTATGCAAATACATGTATGAACAAACTATGAAGGGCGTGTTAAAAGCAACGCATCTTGCTTGATTGTTAAACAGACCTCAAACTAATGTGCCGTTTTAATAAAAATGTCATACTACGCTGTGACAATTTAATGAATTTTACAAAGGATATTGGCGCAATGTTAATTGCTATTTTTAGACAGTTTTTTTTACTAGGGTGTATGAGTTTTGGCGGCCCCGCTGCACATTTAGGTTACTTTAAGCGCCACTTTGTAGATTCATTAAATTGGTTAACTAGCGCGCGTTACGCACAACTTATTAGTTTAAGCCAAGCACTGCCGGGGCCTGGCTCTAGCCAAGTAAGTTTTGCTATTGGTGTTGAGCGTGCTGGCGTACTGGGTGGTATAGCTGCTTTTGTAGGTTTTACTTTGCCTTCGTTTTTAATAATGGTGCTGCTTGCGGTTAGTGCCCATCAGTTTGACGCTGTTTACTTTGCTATTATTGCTGGCTTAAAGTTATTTGCCGTTGTTATAGTTGCTGATGCAACACTGAGTATGGCTAAAAGCTTTTGTACAAGTGCTGCGCTTAAATTGCTTGCGGTAATGAGTACACTTGCTTTGGTGTTACTTCCAATGATGGGCACTCAAATCGCTATTTTAATAATAGCTGCAACGATAGGTGCTATATGGCCTTTATTAAAGCTTGGTACTCCCACGGAAGATGTTAGCAGTAAAAACAGTAATATTAATTGGATTGCACTGGGGTTATTTGCGCTCTTACTTGGTGTTAGCTTTATTCCACTTGGGCAAGAGTTTGCTTTGTTTGCCCCTTTTTACCAGGCAGGTGCAATGGTGTTTGGCGGCGGACACGTAGTACTGCCGGTACTTCAAGCTGGCGTACCAGCATTGAGTGATGATCAGTTTTTAAGTGCTTACGCCAGTGCACAAGCAGTGCCAGGGCCTATGTTTACTATTGCTACTTACTTAGGCGCACAACTTACCACTGAGCAACCTTTAGTGGGTGCTCTTATAGCTACATTACTTATATTTATGCCTGGTTTTTTACTTATACTCGCGTTTCAAAAGAGTTGGATTAATTTGGCAAGTAAGCCACGTTTTGCAAGCTCAATAGCGGCGCTTAATGCAGCGGTAGTCGGTTTTTTAGCTGCTGCACTGTATTCGCCAATTTGGACATCAGCGGTGCATAGTCTTTGGCAAGTTGCGTTAGTAACAATTGCATTTGCATGGCTGCGATTTAAAAAGCCACCTATTTGGTGGCTCTTAACTTTATTTATTGCTGCGGGTCTTTTTCAGCACTATTTGCCGTTACTTTAAATGTTGGCTTATCTGCTTGCTGCGTATTGGATGGGCTTAATTGCCCACTAACACTTTGATACGCTCTAAGACCAAACACCGGCAAGACCGCAAGTAAATGATCCATTATTTCGGCCTGTAAATGCTCGTACGAAATCCAGCGTTTATCTTCACTAAAGCAATAAAACTCAATCGGTAAACCATGATTTAGTGGTTGTAGCTCTCGTACCATTAACGTAAGGGAGGTATTAATTTTACTGTGCTGTTTTAAATAGCCTTCGGCATAACGACGAAATAACCCTAAATTAGAAACTGGGTTTGGTAATGTCGAAACTCGAATGAATTCATGCAGCGGAATAGCCGCATTAATTTGCTTTCTAAACTCGTCCCCCACTAAACAAATGCTGTGCATATCTATATTGAGTGAACGCTTAATACGCCTGCCACCTGAGTCTTGCATTCCGCGCCAATTTTTAAACGAACCTGCTACCAGCATATAAGTTGGAATTGTTGTAATAGTGTTATCCCAATTGCGTACTTTTACCGTGTTTAAGCCCAAATCAATAACTTCACCATCGGCTCCGTAGTTATCTACTTGAATCCAATCTCCATAGGTTACCAAACGATTTGCCGCTATTTGAATACTCGCCACAAACCCCAAAATAGTGTCTTTAAATACTAATAACGTAACCGCAGCAATAGCACCAAAGCCAGAGAGAATATAAGTAGGTGACTTCTCAAGAAAAATACTCACGATTAAAATAGCACACACAATAAAAGTGATTAGCTTAACAACCTGAATTAAGCCCTGAATAGGGACTTCTCTGGCAAACTCTAATTGGTTATAAATAGTACCTGCAATACTTACAATACTACTAAAAATAAAACCGCCGTAAATAATGAGTAAAGCTTGCCCTATCGTTTTTAGTATTTCTCCTGCAATCTCATTAACAGGGTATACGCTATCAAATGTAGCTAAAAACAATACACAACATAGCATTCCTGCAATGCGCTTGTTTAATTTATTAAGTATGGGAGATAGCGCACCAATACGCTCAGGAGAAAGCTTAGTCACTATTTTTTGAATGCCTGGCAACATTAAACGACGAGTGAATAAATACAGTAATAATAACGACACCACCCCAATTGCTATCGCGGTAATAGAGCTAAGAAAATCCGCATCAGGTACTTTTTCAAACCAAGGAGCGATTAATTCCTGTAGGTGAGTATTGGTCATAGTGTTTCAATTTCCTTACTGATTTGTGGTTCAGGTAAATCTTGTTGAGCATAAATGCCGGCAAGTTGCTGATCTTTCGCAACCCATAGCTCATTAACATAATGTTGAAAATTAACTTTAAATACGTCATCACTTTGATAACTGCCCTGCATATTGTCATTAATGGGCGTTACCTCTATAGAAACATAAATAGAATCCAACTCACCTTTTAACAAGTTACGGCAAACATGATCGGTTTTACCACTATATACTAAACTTGTATTAAGCATGGCATCAAATTGATCGGCTAATACCTCAAGCGCAAAAGCAATGCCGCCCGCTTTGGGCTTTAATAAATGCTTAAAAGGACTTTGTTGCAGATTATGTTTGGCTGGCGTATAGCGTGTACCTTCAACAAAATTAATGATGGTAGTAGGATGATGACGAAAATTACGACAGCTACGCTTGGTGCGCTCTACATCCAACCCTTTCAACTTTGGATTTTTAGCGAGTTGCGCTTTGCTTACCCGTTTCATAAACGGCATACCCATAGCCCACGCACCAGTGCCAATAAAAGGCATGTATTTTAACCCGTCTTTTAAAAAGAACTTAGGGGCAGGCAATGCATGTAATGAGCTCAGTACGGTTATATCTAACCAACTCGCGTGGTTACAAATAAGTAAATACCAACTTTTTGAGTTTAAGTCGCCACTTATATCAACCACAATATTAGGGCAACCTAACCAAAGCCCTAAACGGTTGCCGTTACACCAACCTCGGTAAGCGCTGTGTAATATAGAGTTAACCACAGGCAAAGGCAGTAATAATTTAACAAGGCCCAGTACAAATACTAGCGAGCCAAAAAGTATCATGTTAGAAAACAATACGCAGCCTACAATTAAGCCGTTAAGCCAATTTGGTAACCACTTTTTTAGCATAACTGTAAGCTCATATTTTTACCTTTTACTTATGGTTTTTTTCGAGCGATTGTAATGTTTGCTCTTTGTTTTCCCATAAGCGGTTTAACTCGCTTTGAAAGCGAACTCTAAATTCAGAATCACCGGTGTAGTCACCAATAAGCTCTTCGCTTACCGGCCTTACTTCCACGTGTACGTTGATATTTTTTACCTTTCCACCTGCAAAATCCATAAAAGTAGGAATACCATCAGGGTAATGAATTGTAACGTTAACCACTTTAGTAATTTGCTCGCCCATTGCTTGCATTACAAAAGCAATACCGCCCGCTTTTGGTTTTAATAAATGTGGGAACGGGCTATTTTGACGCGCGTGCTTTTGCATAGTAAAACGAGTGCCTTCTACAAAGTTAACCACACTTACTGGCATCTCTTTAAATTTTTCGCAGGCTTTACGTGTGGTTTCTAAATCTTTGCCACGCAGCTTTGGATTCTTTTTTAATTGGCTTTTGCTCGTGCGAGTCATAAACGGAAAATCAAGCGCCCACCAACACAAACCTAAAATAGGCACGTAAATAAGCTCTTTTTTCAAAAAGAAGTTTAAAAATGGGATTTTACGATTAAACACGCGCTGTAATACTAAAATATCGACCCAGCTTTGGTGATTTGCAATTACTAGGTACCAATCTTTTAGTTTAAGGTCTTCAAGGCCAGTTACATTAAGTTTAGTTGGCGTGAATAACTTTTGATTTAAGCTATTAAAGGTCACCCAAATAGTTGCAAATTGCTTAGCTGCCCAGCTCATCAGCTTTTGTAGCGGCTTAATAGGGATAAGCTTTATAAGCCCACAAACAAAAATAGGCACAAACCAAAAAAGTGTGTTTATTGTGTAAAAAATAATACTAAATACACTGCGAATAACTGACATTACTTCCATTCCTTTAAACATTGCGCAGCCACTAATACTGCGCTTTCAGTTGCTTACAAATTAATCTTCAAAATAGGTATAGCCTTCAAGACCTGCATTAAGCTCAGCTAAATAACCTTCTTTACACTGCGTCGATACATCAAGTTTATTAACTTGGTACGCAAAATTGTCAGCTAAAATGGCGCTATCATAGTCAACAAACTTTAATACATCCTTAACGCTATCACCTTTTATGGCATTGGTTAACACGTAGCCATCGTCGTTAAGCTCTACGTGCACCGAATCAGTGTCACCAAATAGGTTGTGTAAATCACCTAAAATTTCTTGATACGCGCCCACCATAAACATAGCAATGTGGTATTGCTCGCCATGCTTATATTCTGGTATTGGTAGGCTGGTTTCGATACCTGCGCCTTCAACATACTCACGAATTTGCCCGTCAGAATCGCAGGTAATATCTTGAATAATTGCGCGCTGAGTCAATGGCTGAGTTAAATTTTCGATTGGCATCACCGGAAACAACTGCTGAATACCCCATACATCAGGCAATGACTGAAATAATGAAAAGTTAACAAAGAGTTTATCAGCAAGCTTTTCGTTTAAATCGTCGAGTACTTCACGGTGCGCGCGCGCGTTATTACTAAGCGATGCACGTACACGATGTAAAATAGTAAAGTAAAGCTGCTCTATTTTCGCCCACTCTAGCATGCTTACCAAGCCATGCACGTACTGATCGTGCGCTTCGCTAAATAAGTGCATAGCGTCGTGATAAATCTCAAGTGCCATACGCGGGTTTAAACGCTGTAAACACTGCCACATTTCATCAAGTACTAATGCGCTATTTTCAAGCGGTGGCTCTGGATTTAAATGATTAGGCGCTTTTTCTACGTCAATTACATCGGTAATTAATACCGCATGGTGAGCGGTTAAAGCGCGCCCCGATTCGGTGATAATTGCTGGATACGTAAGATTATGTTGGTCGCATACCTCTGCAAATGCATTCACTACGTTACGCGCATACTCTTCTACGGTGTAATTCATTGAACACGCACTACGCGAGCCAGAGCCCTCGTAATCAACGCCTAAACCGCCGCCCACATCAACGGTATTTAACGGTACGTTTAATTGTGTAAGCTCAGCAAAGTGGCGGGCGCATTCACGCAAAGCACGGTGAATATCACGAATGTTGGCAATTTGAGAACCAATATGAAAATGCACCATTTGCATTAAGTGCAGCTTATTATGCTTTTTAAGCACTTCTACCGCACTTAGTACTTGGCCTGCCGTTAAACCAAACTTGCCTTTTTCGCCGCCCGTGTTTTGCCACTTGCCTTTGCCTACTGAGTTTAGGCGAATACGAATACCAATAGCTGGCTCAATACCTAGGTTGTCTATTTCTTCAAGTAGTGTGGTCAGTTCTGAAAGCTTTTCTACCACAATTTTTACGCTGTGCCCCATTGCTTGGCCAATACACGCTAAGCGTAAAAACTCACTGTCTTTATAGCCGTTACACACTATTGTGATTGGCTCTTTTGCTACACCTAAAATAGCCATAAGCTCTGGTTTTGAGCCTGCTTCTAAGCCAACAAGCCCACTTGGGTGCGCCAACAATTTACTTACTACAGAACGTTGTTGATTTACTTTAATTGGGTAAACACAGGTGTAATTTCCGTTATATTCACGATTTGCTCGCGCTTGCGTAAATGCGTTAGTAAGTGTGTCTACACGGTTTTTTAAAATATCGGTAAAGCGCACTAAAACCGGTAACGTTAAACCTTGTTGTTTGAACTGCTCAGTTAATTGCGTTAAAGAGATTGCGGCTTTTGTTTGATCTCCATCTGGGTAAGCCACCAGTTCGCCTTGTTCATTAATATCAAAATAACCATCACTCCAATGAGCAACGTTATAAGTAGCGCGTGCTGTTTCTAAACCCCAGGTCATGGCAACTCTTCTTTAGTCAATTAGGTATAAAGGCGCATTTTAATACGTCACTATCCACTAGGCTAACAAAAATTGAACTTTCACTCACTCCTAACTAACTTTATTCGTCAAATCAGTTAAAATGTCATTGAGCAAAACGCCAAGCACTGGCAGAATTGCCCCTTTTTCATACTCAACCTAAAAAGTGTAATAGCAACTATGGCAAATTTAGATCAAAGTAAGTGGTTTACTGAAATTAGCGACCGCGATGGCAGCGCATTTTCATTACGTATTAACAAAAAGTTAGATGAAAAACAGTCTCCTTTTCAAAAGGTAGAAATGTTTGAAACCACAGACTTTGGTAATTTAATGATCATCGACGGGTGTACTATGGTAACCACCCGCGAAAACTTCTTTTATCATGAGATGATCAGCCACCCTGCACTTTTAGCGCATCCAAACCCTAAAAACGTGGTTATTATTGGCGGCGGCGACTGCGGTACTTTACGCGAAGTATTAAAGCACCCAGATGTAGAAACTGTAACGCAAATAGATATCGACGAAGTAGTAACGCAAATGTCGTTAAAATACTTCCCAGAGCTTTGTGAATCTAACAACGACGCCCGTGCAACTGTTATGTTTGACGATGGTATTAAGTACATGCGCGAAGCTGCTGGCGAATCTATCGACGTGGTTATTGTTGATGGCACCGATCCGGTAGGTCCAGGTGAGGGCTTATTTAACCATGCGTTTTACACAAGCTGTTTAAATGCACTGCGCTCAGGTGGTATTTTAGTACAACAAAGTGAATCGCCACTTATGCACATGCCATTATTAGTTGAAATGCGCGAAGCAATGTTAAGCGTAGGCTTTAACGATTTACAAACACTACCATTCCCACAGCCAATTTACCCAAGCGGTTTATGGTCGGTAACACTTGCACGTAAATCACAAGCATTTGACGGTTTCAGAGAAGACGCTGCTGCAAATATTGCACAGCACAGCGAGTACTATAACAATGGAATTCACCACGGCGCATTAGCAACACCAAACTTTATGAAACGCGCGTTTAATAAAAAATAACATATCTTAAAATATTAAAAAGGGGAGCTTATAAAGCTCCCCTTTTTAGTGCGTGTACAGCTGAAACAGTTACACTTTAAACCTATTAACTAACCGGTTAAGCTCATCGGTTAACAGCTCCATTTTATTTGATACATCTTGCGTTGTGCGAGCCAGTTCGCCACCTTCCATGGTTTGATCATTAAGTGATGATAAGTTAAGGCTTATTTCATCAGAAACCGTTGTTTGCTCTTCGGTTGCTTGCGCAGTTTGCATAGCCATATCGTTTACTTTAGTCGATGAGCTTTGCATGGCATTGAGTATATCGTTAGTTTGCGAAAACGACTCCACAGCATCATCGGCAAATTGCTTACTTTCATCTATGGCATTAATAGATTGCGATACGCTTGATGCAAACAACTCAATCATTTGTTGAATATCGTTTGTGCTATCTTGTGTGCGTGTAGCGAGCGTTCTTACTTCGTCAGCCACAACCGCAAAACCTCGGCCATATTCGCCAGCACGCGCAGCCTCTATTGCCGCATTAAGCGCTAATAAGTTTGTTTGCTCTGCTATCGCACGAATCACCTCAAGGGCTTTAGCTATATTGTCAGAGCTTTGCTGTAGCTCGGTAGAGCGAGCCATTGCTTGTTCCATGTTGTTAGAAAGAGAAGAAATGCGCGAACTAGAATTAGCCACCGCACTAAGTCCTTGCTGAGCCAGTTTTAACGAGTTATCGGCTTCGCTTGATGATTGCTGCGCAACACCAGCAACCTCCTTGCTAGCTGCACTCATTTCATGTACTGCGCTTACAATAGATTCAGAGGCTTGACTTAGCGCTTGGTTTACACTGTTATTTTTAGTTGCCACCTGACTAAGCTCTGTACCTAATCCATTTAGCTCTTTGGATTGCGCTAAGATATCGCGTATCAATTGCTGTAAATTACCTAAAAAGGTATTAAATTCGGTGGCCAAGCCTGAAAACTCATCTTTAGACGTTACTTGTATGCGGCCAGTTAAATCGCCATCACCTGAGGCAATATCACTAATACGCTTAGTTACATAATTAATTTGGCGAGTAAGTTGTTTTGGCACAATGTAACTAAACCAACTCGCTGCAATTAAAATAATAGCAACCACTGTAAGCATCATCATCTTTGTTGAAATAATATTTGATGAAAGCTTGATGATTTCTTGCTCAGAGGTTTTTTCAGCCAGCTCGCCTGCTTTATCAAGCTTAACCCTTAAAGTAGCAAAGGCTTGCTCTGAATTGGTTTGTTTAGCTTGGTTATTTTTATCGACCATGTAACTTTTTGAAGCAGCGAGCCATGTATTAAAATCGTTTTCAAAGCCCTTTAACTCTTTGGCTATAGTAGGGTGATTTTTCATTAATGATAAATACTGATTTAATTTATCAATAACTTGCGCTGCATTTTCTTCATGCTCTGTCTGGTACTTTTCTGTATTGTTTGAATGAGTCACTAAGTTTAATTCGGCGACCTTAGCTTGGTATAGGTCGCGGTCTGCGTTTAAAGCAAGTGACAACGCCTTAATAAACGTTTCAGACTGCACATCAAGTGCATTTTTTTGTAAGGTTATTAAATAGGTGTAACCTACAATTAATGAGAGTATGGCAAGTCCTAACACAACAATAGGAAACGACACTTTGACGCGAATACTATGCAAATTCATTTTATTATCCTACAAGGCCCTAAACGCCTATTACAAATTAAACCTAAAATTGCAGTAGGTTGATAAAACCTAAAACTTCCATTGCGTGTTAATCATTATTTGTTGCTGCGAAGCTCGCTGCTGTAACCCCATTGCAACTCTATTTTCTACAAAACTCTTTAGTGCTGAGCCTTCAATACCTATTTGACCATTTTTACTAAACGCATACCGCCATGATGCAGTTAACCCTTCTCCATGACTACTGTTAGGATCAAATGCGGTAATATCGTTATCGGTTACTTCAAAATAGTCGTAACGTAACGATACCCTGTTTTTACCTTCTTTATGGCTCAGCATGAAATAGTGGCTGTAAAAGGCGTTATCTATTAGTTTATTATCACCCATCTCGGTTTTACCATTTAACGCTTGTGCTATAAAACGCGTTTTTTTATTAAACTTATATAACCAAGCAACGCTAGTAAAACGGGTATCCCAAGCGTATTGTCCTGTACTAATGTTAAGCTTAGTTGGGTCACCATTATTATTATAATAGTAAATCCGAAATTGTGATTTTTTTAAATAATCCCAATGCACACCGCCATAATAGCCAAAACGACCATCCACTTCTTCAAACGGTAAAACATGATTAGCCTGCCAACGCAGTGCAAAGTCATTAAGTGCAGCAACAGGTGCAAACCTAACACCTTCGTTAAATGTAGTTTGTCTATCGTGCATGGCAAACCCGCGCCAAGATAACAACGTGCCTGTGGGGTCGTTACCTTTAAATGTTGCACCCACTAAACTAAAACTATGCGGGCTGTTAAAACGTTTAGCTGGGCGTTTTATTGTTACCTCTGCGCCAACGGTTCTAAGCTCTTCTCCAATCCAACTATTAATTGCTGAATTGGTATAATTGTAAGGAGATGTCCAGCCAATATCTGGATTTTCTAACGACATTAACGGATAAAAACCACCCACTCGTATATGCCATTTATAGTCACTATTCGATAATGGTTGATACTTTATATAAGCTTGCGTAAAACCTAAGCCAACATCTGGGTCCTGATTGAGGTTCGCCACGCCATGAGCAGACCAGCTAGATGCTAAGTCAATATTAAAGTCTAAAATAGCTTGCGATAAAATAAGCTCATCGCTTTTACTGTCGTGGCGATAAAGCCCAATACCACCTTCTTGCCAGCTAAGTAGGTCGTCGCCTTGTACAGCCCTAACTTGCAACAAACCTTTTACTTGTGCGCTCAATGCATTACTAAAAAGTACAGTGCAACTTAATAAAGCTAGCCTTAATAGATTACTAGTAATCATCAAATTCATCCGTAGCAAACTCAATTTGCTCGGTTAAAGTTTGTTTAATTTTATAAGTAAGTGGTTTTGAGCTTACAGATACATCTTCTGATTCAACATTACTAATATCACTAAATCCCGAGTGCCATACATTAAGAGTGTACTCACCTTTTGACGCTGTTAAGTCAACTTTTCCTGCTTCATCAGTAATCGCAAAAATTGTACTATCAACGACCACTATGTACCCCAACATCCAATCGTGAATATTGCAGCCTAGCTCTACAACACCCGTTTGCTCAAACACCAAGGGGGCTTTTGGTTGTTCTTTATATAATTTCAGCTCGAATGTTTTAGCCTTAGAAAAGGAATAAACATGGTGCATAATGGAATCTGCATTTGGAAATTCTACTTTTGCATTTTGCGGTACAACCAAAATACGTGGTGTAAATTCTCTGTCTTTTTGACTCATTGCATAAGGGGTATCAGGAGGCGTGATTATTTCTGAGCCGTTTTTTGTGGTTAACCACACAACGGCGTTTGCCATTGGCTCATCTTTCGTGTTTTTAACTGTTATGTTAACTGCAACAGTTTGCCAGCTTAAAACCATTAATATGATAATAATTAAATACTTGCTCATTAGCTTACTTTTCTTATTTTCAATATATTTTCATTATAGACCGATTAGAGTGCTAATTTTTATTTTTATAGCATTAATTATATATTTAGCGGCATATGTTATTCACAAACTACTTTTATAGTAGGACGTTTAGTGATAGTAAATTTTAAATATAAATTTACTATCACTAAACGTAATTATGTTCATTTAATACACAAGAGTAATTTGCTTTAACTTGTATTTTTTATTGGTAAATAGACCTTCGCACTTAAACCGCCTTCGGGTCGGTTTGAAAGCTTTACTTTACCGTCGTGCATATCGATAATGCGTTTAATAATAGCAAGCCCTAGTCCACTCCCCTCACTGCCTCGTGCCGCATCACCTTGTTTAAAAGGTTCAAACACTGATTCTAATTCACTCTCTGGAATACCAGGTCCATCATCTTTTACTTCAACAACAACGTATTTTTTATTTGAATTATAGTAACTAAGTACTTCAATATCCCCCTCGGAATAACGCCGTGCATTGCCTATCATATTTGTTATAACACGCTTAATAGCAACAGTACTTAATGGAATGTTAGGGATAGTCGGATTACTTTTAAAAGTAATTGCCCGTTGATGCTGCAGTTCTGAATGTACAACTTCGGCTATTAAGCCATTAATATCTTCACAGATTAACTCATCACGCTTATGGTGGCGTAAGTACTCTATAAACTGATCAATAATCCCATTCATGTCTTCTATATCGTAAATAATACCTTCACGTAAATAGTCATCAGTGTCTGCCATCATTTCGGTAGCTAAACGAATGCGCGTAAGCGGTGTACGTAAATCGTGAGATACACCCGCCATAAGTAAGCGGCGGTCGTTTTCAAGGGCTGCGATACCGCGCGACATTTGGTTAAAGGCACGGGTTACCTCTATTACTTCGGTAGACCCTTCTTCAGCGAGCTTTGAGGTAAAGTCGCCTTTACCTACTTTTATTGCAGCCTGCTGCAATGCTTTCAGAGGCCGGTTTAAGTGCCGTGCAAACAACCATCCCCCCAACACACTTAAAAAACCAATACTCGATAAGTAAAAAGTTAAAAACTCTAAGTTATTTTCTTTAAAGCCGGTTAGCGGCACTTTTACCCAATAGCCTGGTGCTTGCGGTGCTTCTACCCAATATATAAGCGGACCTGTTTGGCTAATGCGTACTCGTGAAAAACCACCTAATTGCTCAGACATACTGCGCGACAATCCTGAATACTCACGCGTTTGCCCAAGTCCATTACGCATAGCTTCTCGCTGGGTCATGACTTCAATACCCGTTATTTCAAAAAATTTTTCAGATACCTCGTCGTTTATTTCAACCCCGTCTTCCCAGTCAATAAATACCGTTTTTATTTGCTTAGCGAGCATTAAATTAACTTGTTCAATAGTCGGCTTTACAACGTACAGACTTACAGTTACATAAGACACTATTTGATTTATTAGCAGTAATGCTGCTACCAAAAAAACCGTTTGCCCAAATGCACTACGCGGAAAAAATCCCATATAAATTACTTTTCACCATCAGGAACAAACACATAACCCAAACCCCAAACGGTTTGAATATAACGTGGGTTGGCAACATCTATCTCGATCATGCGACGAAGGCGAGATACTTGCACGTCAATACTTCGCTCAAGAGCACTGTAGTCTCGCCCACGCGCCAAGTTCATTAGTTTATCGCGGCTAAGCGGCTCTCTTGGGTGTGATACAAGCGCTTTAAGTACTGCAAACTCGCCACTTGTTAGTGATATTGTTTTATCGCCTTCACTCATTTCGCGCGTTGCTAAATTAAGGGTGAATTTACCAAATGCAATTAAGTTTTCTTCTGCAGCTGGCGCACCTGGCACTTCTTTTGCGCGGCGGCGTAGAATAGCTTTAATGCGAGCTAGCAGCTCTCGAGGGTTAAATGGTTTAGGTATGTAGTCATCAGCGCCGAGTTCTAAACCAATTATGCGGTCTACTTCGTCGCCTTTAGCGGTGAGCATAACAATAGGGATTTCGTTTTCCTTTTGGCGTAACCTGCGGCAAATAGACAAGCCATCTTCGCCTGGGAGCATTAAATCGAGCACCATTAAGTGAAAATTCTCCCGCTCAAGCAGTCTATCCATTTGCTCCGAATTTCCTGCGGTTCTAACAATAAAGCCTTGCTCTACTAAGTAACGTTCAAGCAAACTGCGTAAGCGCATATCGTCATCAACAACTAATACTTTTGTGGTCTCGTGTCCCATAATCTCTTTCTTATTTTTATATCCAATTACTAGTTAATATAAATGAAAAACTTAATAATCAAAAACTAATTACCTGCTTAGATTGTTACTGAACATTTCAGAAGCAAATTATTACGACAATATAAATTTTAAACTCGACAAATTTTGCTAATTTTAATACCGTGCACAACATTAGAGCTTGAGAAGAATAGACAGTGAAAACAAATTTAGTTACCCGCGAAGGTTACTTACAACTGCAACAAGAACACGACCAATTATGGAATGTAAAACGCCCAGAAGTTACAAAAATAGTGAGCTGGGCGGCAAGTTTAGGGGATCGTTCTGAAAACGCAGACTATCAGTACAATAAACGGTTGCTGCGCCAAATAGATCGCCGAATACGCTATTTGCGCAAGCGCATTCCCGATCTGAAAATTGTTGACTATTCCCCAGTCCAAGATGGAAAAGTATTCTTTGGCGCGTGGGTAGAAATAGAAAATGAAGAAGGTGAAACTAAAAGATTTAGAATTGTGGGTCCTGACGAAATTTACGGTCGTAAAGATTACATCTCTATCGACTCACCTATGGCGCGTGCTTTAATTAAAAAGCAGGTTGATGACGACTTTGAGGTAATGACCCCACTAGGTAAAAAGGAATGGTATATAAACAGTATTTTGTACCAAAAAAATAATTAGTATGCTTTGATTCAGATCATGTTAATTATTTATTGTGTAAGTTAGGTCATTACGATATAAGTGAATTAAATAAACTTATAATTTTTTAGTTTAAAATTAGCCAAGGTAATGGTCATGTCAAACGTAGTACAGCGCATACTAAGCAATGCCGTATTGTTTGCACTTTTAATGGGTGTAAGTTTAACCCTGCATGCCAATGCCAAACAAAGTAATTTAGATCATGTAATAGTTTCGAATCATTTTATTGCTTATGATATTCCTGACCAAGCAAACCTCGACTTTGACGTAGACTCTTACGTTAATGTTATTTCCTTTAAGGCACCTCAACCACTCCCTAAAGATACGAACTCTTTTTATACTAGTCTAATTCTAGATAGACCTTTTAGCACCGCTTATCAGCGCGGACCTCCTCGTTATTTTATTTAACTCATTATTTTAAAACATTGATTAAATCTTATAACTCTATTTAGGTGACTAATATGTCTAACTTTAAAGAATTGCGCACTCAAAATATTTCTCATGGCGTTATTGCTAACACCTTTGCTGATGACCAACCGTTAATTGATTTAACGTCTCCAGCGTTAAAAATGGTAAACAACTTTACTCAAAAAACGCCTGTGCGTGCACAATACGAAACAACGATTGAAGAAGCACTCAAACAAATAAACTCTCAAAAATCCGATTTCATACTCGTAACCGATGATACTCATAAATTGATTGGTATTGTTTCAAGTGCAGATTTACAAAGCTCTAAAATAGCTATTATTGCACAGCGTTTAAACTCACCACACAAAGAAGTAAGCTTACGTCATATTATGACGCCAATAAGCCAGCTAATGGGTGTTAGCATGCAAAGCCTAAGCCACGCATGTATCGGTGATGCGCTACAAACAATGGAACATCAAGGTGTGATGTTTTTATTAGTAACAACGGCTAATAACAAAATTTGTGGATTAGTTTCAGCAAGACAAATTGCTAGAACATTACAAATCCCTTTACATATTACCCCTATAGCTCATTCATTCAGTGAAGTACTGGAAAATGTAGAGCACCCTCACTAAGGGCTCTTCATATTTTATAATTACCTCCTTTATTCCAACATCTTAAAGCAAGTAAAATAGCTTGCTTTAAGAGCTTTTTATTACTACCTCGTGTGATATTATTCAAGCAATTAGTCGCATCAGCTAACTATGTTAACTGGTCTTATTTTTGTTTAAAAAGGTTTTTGCATGAGCGATATCTCTGCACGTTTAGCTATTGAGCTAAATGCACAGCAACAGCAAGTTGTTGCTGCAACAAAGTTACTTGATGAAGGCTCAACAGTGCCTTTTATTGCCCGTTACAGAAAAGAAGCAACCGGCGGTTTAGACGACACTCAATTACGTCTTTTAGAACAACGTTTATCTTATTTACGTGAATTAGAAGAACGCCGTAGCTTTATATTATCAACCATCGAATCACAAAAAAAACTGACGCCAGAATTAAAGAACGATATAAATACAGCACTAAGTAAAACCGAGCTTGAAGATTTATATCTACCTTACAAAGCAAAACGCCGCACTAAAGGCCAAATAGCAATTGAAGCCGGTTTAGAACCTCTTGCAAATGAGTTATTCAACAATGCAAACCTTGACCCTGAACAACAAGCAGAGCAGTTTATTAATGCTGAAAAAGGCTTTGCTGATACAAAAGCAGTGCTTGATGGGGCTAAATTTATTTTAATGGAACGCTTTGCTGAAGATGCAAAGCTGCTTGCTAAGTTTAGAAGCCACATTAGTCAAAATGGCGCCATTGAAAGCTCGCTAATTAAAGGGCAAGAGCAAGCTGGAACAAAGTATCGAGATTATTTTGAGCATCAAGAACTCCTAAAAAAGGTACCTTCGCACCGCGCACTAGCCATGTTAAGAGCTCGTAATGAAGGTATACTTCAGCTAAATGTAAACCCTGAGCCAAGTTCTGAAAATTCAGCACAATTATGCGCACAGATGATTGCAGACCATTACCGTTTGGACATTAAATATAAAGCAGCAAGCCCGTGGCTATTGAGTGTTGTGCAATGGGCGTGGAAAATTAAATTAGGTTTACACCTAGAGAATGAATTTTTTGCAGCTATGCGCGAAAAAGCAGAAGCCGGTGCAATTGATGTTTTTGCTAAAAACTTAAAAGATTTATTAATGGCGGCCCCTGCGGGTCCTCGTACTACACTTGGTCTTGATCCTGGTCTGCGTACTGGATGTAAAATTGCGATAGTCGACAGCACTGGTAAATTACTAACCACACAAACTATTTTCCCGCATGCACCGCAGAATCACTGGGATAAATCAGTTCGCACATTAGAGCTGCTTTGTCGTCAACATAAGGTTGAGCTTATAGCCATTGGTAATGGCACTGCATCACGAGAATCAGATAAATTAGTTGCCGAACTAATGAAAGCAAATACTGAGCTTAAACTAAATAAAATTATGGTAAGTGAAGCAGGCGCATCTGTTTATTCTGCTTCTGAGCTTGCTGCTAATGAATTTCCAGATTTAGATGTATCTTTACGAGGAGCTGTATCTATTGCCCGTCGCCTACAAGACCCTCTTGCAGAGCTTGTTAAAATTGAGCCTAAATCAATTGGTGTTGGCCAATACCAGCACGATGTATCGCAAAGCCAATTAGGTCAAAGCCTTATCTCTGTAGTAGAAGATTGTGTAAACTCTGTTGGTGTGGATTTAAATATGGCGTCTGTGCCACTACTTACACGCGTATCGGGTTTGAACAAAACATTAGCGCAAAATATTGTAAATTATCGCGATGCTAACGGTTCATTTTCTAAGCGTAGTGAACTTAAAAAAGTTGAGCGTTTAGGACCAAAAGCCTTTGAACAAGCAGCTGGGTTTTTACGTATTAATAATGGTAGCGATCCGCTAGATAACTCATCAGTTCACCCTGAGGCTTACCCTATAGTTAAGCGTATTTGCGAGCACAACAGCATTGACGTAAACAGCTTAATTGGTAACAGCGACTTTTTAAATAAATTAGCAGCTAACGACTATATTGACGAAAAGTTTGGCTTACCAACCATCACCGACATTATTACTGAGCTTGATAAACCAGGTCGCGATCCTCGTCCTGAATTTAAAACAGCTGAGTTTAAAGCCGGTGTCGAAAAAATTAGTGACCTAAAACCTGGTATGATTTTAGAAGGTGTAGTGTCTAATGTTGCCAACTTTGGTGCTTTTGTTGATGTAGGTGTTCATCAAGACGGTTTAGTACATATTTCAGCAATCACGAATAAATTTATATCAGATCCGCGCGAAGTTGTTAAAGCTGGTGATATTGTTAAAGTTAAAGTAGTTGAAGTAGATGCAGCACGTAAACGCATAAGCTTTACCATGCGCTTAGATGACGACATTGACACAAGTAATAAGACTGCAGCTCCATCAGCTCAAAAGCCACAAACAGCACGTACTAAAAACTCACAACCTCGTGCCGCAAAGTCAAAACCTGATAACGGTAATGCGTTAATGGGTAATGCATTTGCCGATGCGTTTGCTAACGCTAAAGTTAAAAATAATACTTGTACAACTAAGCTAAAACGAAAAAACCGCGTAAGCGGTTTTTTGTAGTTCCGTTTTACTAAATTATTAACTTAACGCTGAGAAACCACTTTGACTCGCTGGCGATGTAGCCATTTGATAAAAGTTAGCAATACGCCCCGCCCGTGCCTCAACATCGGCATCACGTGTTTGCTCATCACTTTTGGCTGTTTTTGTATCGCCGCTTTCATCGCTAGAGAATGAAGCTTCAAGCTTATTTTTTGCGTCCTCGTCGTCTTCTTTTTCAGGTTGTATAAGCTCAGCTTGAGCCGCTGCTAGCTTTTGCGTAGCGTCTGCAGCAATAGAGCGATCAGCTCCCGACGGCTCTGCAGGGGCTAATGCGGCAGCACGTACCGTTTGCATTTTATCTATAGTTGCTTGCGGGTCACCCGGAATCTCTGATACATCAATTTGTACCTCTCCGCCAACAGCGTAGTTAGTACCATCGGGTCCACGTTGATATTCGTAACTTGGAGATCCTGCATATTGACCACCTACAGAAGCATGTGCTTGTTCGTGTATTCTTACTTCAGTATCTCGTGCTTTCAACTCTGTAATTTGCTGCTGCTCTTGTTCTAATACTTGCTGTTCTTGCTCAGAAGCTTGTTGCTCAGTTTTTTCCTCTTCTGAACTTTCTTGGCCTTCTGGGTTTTGTGTATTATCGCCACGCTCTTGGACTCTTTTTTCGTCTGCTAACTTACCCGATACATCATAGGTTGCACCATCGTTGTTAACTGGTAATTTTGCTTTTTCAGCATCACTTTGAGCTTTGGTTTCTGTGTTGCTTGCGCTACTAGATGCGGGTGCAGGAATAACTTCTCGTAGTTGGTTGTCACGCCGTGCGGTTTCCGTATAAACATTTGCAGTGTTTATATTGATAGACGGAAATGGCGTAACAATATTCATAATACTAGACTTTAATATCGATTAACGTGCCAAGTACATCATCGGCTGTTTGAATTGATTGCGTATTTGCCTTAGCATTAAACTCTTCAACTTTTAAGTTAACAAGCGCTTCATCAATACGAGCTGGCTGTGCTACAGGTGCAGTAATAGCTTCTTCAGGGCGTGCTGCTGTAAGCTGACGTTGTTGCGCTAATTGCGCGTCATCTTGCTGTTCTATACTGGCACGGTTAATCTCAGCGCTGGCTTTTTCAATACCTTGGCTAGCACGATTAAACCCTTCAACGCCATTATTAAATACAGATCCGATTGGCATATTAAAACCTCCACCAAATAAACATTGTTTAATTATCGCTCAGGTTCTGCTCAAAATAAAGCTTTAAACAGCACTATTCTTAGCTCTATTTTAAAGCATTGATTTAACGACAGATAAAAACTCACTTTTATGAGAAATAAATGGCGCGTGCGACGCTTTATCTAGTACTTTGTATTCAAACTCAGCATTTAGTACTGACATTTCACTCATTGCTTTATAAGGCACTAAGGCATCAAGTCGCCCAAATACTCCTTTGACAGGTACTGGGCAATGAGCAAATAAATCACGTAAATCGTCGTTTTGTAAAATATCTAAACCAGCACTCAATGCTTCGCTTTTTGGCGAACTGTATTGGTTTAATAATTGTTTAAGTTGCTTTATATCATCACGTGCCGACTCACTACCCATCGCTTGAATAGCTAAAAAGCGCTCTATCGTTTTCTCTCGATGATTAACTAACTGCTCTTTAAACTGCGCCAATACATTCGCTTTTATTCCAGGCCAATTATCTGCCTCCGCAAAAAAAGGAGTCGATGCGATTAAAATAACTTTTGATACTTTTTCAGGCCAATGCTTAGCAATATAAAGTGCAAATAATCCACCTAACGACCACCCCATTAAAATGGTCTTCGGCTTTAACTGCTCACTTAAAAGTGCTGCTGCATCATGCAAAGTATAAGGGCTTGGGCAAACATGGCTATTACCAAACCCTGGTAGGTCAAGGCTGCGCACATTTCCTGAATATAAAAACTCAAGATCAGGCAGTACTAACTGCCATACTCCCTGATTCATTCCCCAACCATGTAATAACACTAACTCATTTTGCATATTTGCCTAACCTTTACCAAACTTAGGCTCATAATAACGATTAAGAAGATGTTTGCAATGCGAGGTTACAACCAATGACAAAAGCTATTTTTGACTGGCTCTTCCCATCTTATTGTGTGCAATGTGAAAATATTATTAATGCATCACAAGGATTATGCGATTATTGCTTAGAAGACTTACCATTATTTGATTTAAGTAAGCAAACCAACCTATTGCATCGTCCCGATATTGTTGAGATGTTTCCTAATTGCGAATTTGAGCAGTTATTTGCATGCGCATTTTATCAACCTCCATTTGAGGTGTGGCTTAAACAACTTAAATTTAACAATCAAATTCATTACAAAAAAGCACTCCAGCAAATTATTAAAAAGCAACTCATACAGTTTTTTAATAGTACCCCAAAGCAACCCGATGCATTTGTAATTTTACCGCTACATAAAAGTCGTTTTTTAAACCGTGGATTTAATCAAGTAAGTCAAGTATGGCAACCCTGCTTAGGTAATTACGTGCCATTGAGCAATGTCCTTGTTCGTAATAAAAAAACACAAGCACAGTCAGATTTATCAAAAGCAAAGCGCATTAAAAATTTAAAAAATGCCTTTATTTGTAAAGAAGATATGAGCGGAAAAATAGTTGCCATCGTTGATGATGTGATGACAACAGGGGCAACATTAAACGCAGCCACTAGTGCACTAAAACAAGCAGGCGCTAAACAAGTATGGGCTTTTACAACGTGTTTAACGCCAATTTAGTCATTTAATAAATATTATTCACCATTTGCACGAAACGTATGACCAAAAAATAAAGCATTGCTTAGTAGTCGACTAGTACCATACCAATACCCCCTAAATACAGGGTCGTCCGTCATGCCTATTACTGTACCTCGTCCGTATGAGTGAGCAATTAAGCCTGCGCCGCCAGCAACTTGCTCAACATTAACGGCATCAGTAAAACCTGCCAATAATGGATTTTTAGTGTAGGTAAGTACATTTACAAACGGCGCATCGGAAGCTTCGAGTAGCCACGTACTATTTTTGAATACGGGCAATGTATTGCGCTTAAGTGAAAATGTAAGCGGATGAGATAAATCTACATTAGTATTAAAAATAGCACCTGCAATGCGCTGACGCCCTGCTAAATGATCTTTATCGCCATAACTTAAACCTGTTGTTTTAAATGCACTCGCTACATCTTGTCGTGATAGATAGCTTGCCTTGAGTAATTGCTGATCAGCTAAAAATTTAGCACCGCCTTTGTGACCCCAAATAACGCCGCCTTTTCTTACCCAGCTTTTAATAGCCACTTTGTCGGCATCAGATAAGCTATTGTAATTGCCATGAGCAAGCACAATATGACTGTAGTCACTTAACTCGAGTGAACTAAAGCGGTTCATTTCAACAATTGTTGGTGCAACACCTACAAAGCGATCTAGGTAATACCACGCTTCACCGACTTCGTACTGACTTGCGCCTTGCCCGCCAACAAGCAGTACTTTTGGAGCATTAACAACCGCCATTGATCGCGACCCTAAATCAGCGCCTTTGCTTGTTAATCCTGAGGTGATCGGTTTAATTGCAATACCAAACTCATTTTGTGCTTTATTTAGCAAGGTAATCCAATCTGTATTTGTTTGTAGTCCAGCCGGTATAATAATACTTCCAGGTTTAAAATTGATTTCTCCTGATGTTGATTTAGCCGTTAACGCGTTTAGCGCTACGCGTGCTTTAATGCCTTGCTGTAATAAGCTGTTTAACATTTTAGGTGCTAAATAATCATCCCACGAAAAACCAAATGCATAACCCTCTGTGAGTGTAGCAAACGATGGGGCTACTACTTTTTCCCACGCTTTATCAGCAACCTTTAATCCCCAACTACTTTTAACTTTAGAAAATGGAAGATTAAACGCATGCGCTAATGTCCAACCAGATACATCGTAAAAAGTATTATCTGCAAAGTTTTTTTGCTCACTAAAAACCGCTTTTACCAAACGGTATTGTGGTTGCGCTAATGGTACAAAGTAGCTATCAGTACTGAAATTATTACCCTCTACTTTTAATGATTTAGTCAGTGGGTAAGCGTTAATTTGATGCTGCTTTAACAATTCTAAAAAGTGCATAATACGGGTGTTGTCGCTTGCACCTTCTACAACATAACCTTCAAAACTTTCATCGCTGGCTAAATCGGTAGCCTGATTATAAAATTTAGCTTGATAATCTAATAGTGCATGGCGGTTATCAATTGCTGCTTTAAAGGTCGATAAACTTGTTAATAGTTGGTTTTTAATAGTAAAAGGAAAACTTAAAGGTCCGTTTATGGTTTCTTGAATATGCCCACGAGAACTTGCTTGTTCAAATAAAATGCCTATGCCGCCATTTACATCGGGATAAGTTGAGCCTTTTCCATAGTAAAAATCATCAAAGCTTTCTTCTGTAAAATAAAGTGCGTTGTTTTCATCTAGCGTTTTTGCATGGTAGTTAGCAATTGCCTTAGTTAAAGTCACATTCTCATCTGGGGTTATTGGATGCTTACGACTTGGAATACCTGGTTGAAAAAAGTAGCTGCTGTTTGGACCCATTTCATGAAAGTCAGTTAAAATATTTGGTTTCCACTGATGAAACTTAGCAATACGTGCGCGCGATTCAGGGTGTTGTAGTAACAACCAATCACGATTTAAATCAAACCAATAGTGGTTAGTACGACTGCTTGGCCAGTTTTCAACATGCTCGCGAGTTTTAGGGTCAGACGATAAATTCATTCCTCGGTTGCTGTTTACCCAGTTAGCAAAGCGCGCTAAGCCATCAGGATTAAGTGATGGATCGAGTAAAATAACCGTGTTGTTTAGTAACTCTTCTATTTCAGAGCCTTGAGCTGCTGCCAAATAATAAGCCACCAGCAATGAAGCGTTACTGCCCGATGATTCATTACCGTGTACGCTATAACCCATCCATACAACAGCAGGTTCGTCTTGTGCCTTACTATTATTATTACTTAAACGAGCCAAATGAGCTTGGCGTGTTTGCTCTATGCTTGATAGCTTATTAGCCGCAGTGATTGTTAGCATAACGAGTGGACGCTGTTCATGTGTGCGACCAATCACTTCAAAATTTATACGGTCACTCTTATCAGCGAGTATTTCCATATAACGTACTAACTGATCATGTCTTACATGCCACTCTCCGACTTGATAGCCTAGTACCTCTTCAGGGGTTGGAATTGTTGAGTCAAACTCCACATCTTGCTCAAAATAATACGAAAGTGGTTTAGCTATACTTGAAAAGCTAAGCAACACCACCATTAATGTTAATATTAAACGCATATAAATCACTCAAAAAATGTTCGTTGTTTGCACGCTACCATTGCTTAAAATAGATGCCAACTTTTTACGCTCAACACTAGCCGCAACACGATGAGCGGAGTATGATATGCAGTATCCGAGTAATTTAGTCAAGTATAGATGGTTTTATGATTTCTATTTCCGAAACAGCGCAAGCGCATTTTGCTAAACTATTAGCAGATCAATCACAACAAACTAATATCCGTGTATTTGTTGTAAACCCTGGTTCATCACAAGCGGAATGTGGTGTGTCTTATTGTCCAGAAGACGCTGTAGAAGCGAGCGATATTCGCCTAAACTTTAACGGCTTTGACGCCGTTGTAGATGCAGAAAGTGCTCCATTTTTAGAAGAAGCTGAAATCGATTTTGTTACAGACAAAATGGGAACTCAATTGACGCTAAAAGCACCAAATGCAAAGGCGCGTAAAATAGGTGATGATGCATCGCTAAACGAACGTGTACAGCACATGCTAGAAACCGAAGTAAACCCACAACTTGCTAACCACGGTGGTCAAGTAAGCCTTGTTGAAATTACAGCTGCAGGCATAGCTATACTTCAGTTTGGTGGTGGTTGTAACGGTTGTTCTATGATCGATGTAACACTAAAAGAAGGCATTGAAAAAGAAATGATAGCTAAGTTTGAAGAAATCACCGGTGTTGCTGATATAACAGAGCACGAAGCGGGCGATCACTCTTACTATTAGGCCTTGTAAATGCTAAAGCAGCTTATTTATCGCTTAGGGAGTAACCCTAAGCTGAGCTTAAAGCGCTTTTTTCGCGGCTTAGCACTGTTTGTGCTAGCCGTGATATTCATATCTATTGGGTATTATACCCATTACAGCTTACAAATAATTGGCGTTATAAGTTTAATCCCCGCATTATTTTTTGCCGGTTGGGGCTACTGTGGTATTTTTGCTAATCGTTTTTCACAAGTTTTAAAGGATATGGGCCCTAAACACCACGACCCCGATCTCTGGAAATAAACCATTTATTTAGTTTAATCTAATAGCTGATTATTTATTTTTAAGTGATGATATTTAATTATTAATGTAACCCCGCGCATTAACATAAAACAGCTCATAGCCAGCCATAACCCGTTATTTTGCCAGTCTATAAACACCCAAAACACACCAAAAAAGCCAACTCCAGCTGAAAGTATCATACTGTTGCGCATGTTCTTTGCTCGCGTAAGTCCTACAAAAATACCATCGAATAAAAAGCAGCTCATGGCCAAAATAGGCAACACTATTAGCCATGGTAAATAGTGTATTGCCTCTTGAATAACCTCTGGCACATTGGTTAAAAGCTTGATTATACCGCTGCCAAACAATGCAAAAAAAGCGCTATATAAAACGCCAAAAAGCATGCCCCAAAATACACTTATTTTAACCCAAAGCTCTATATTTTTAACGCTTCCTTGGCCTTTAGCTTGCCCTACTTTTGCCTCAGACGCATAAGCAACACCATCAAGAGCAAAACTCACCAACATTAAAAAGTTTAATAGTACAGCATTAGCAGCTAATGTGGTTTCGCCTATACGCGCTGCGTAAAATGTCATAAAACTAAAGCATAATTGCAGTATTAAAGAGCGAATAAATATATCTCTATTCAAACTCAATAATTCAGCCATTTTGCTAATACTCAACCAATTCGGTACATTTAGATTAATGTCTTGTTTTTTAGCTAGTTTAACCACTAAAAAAAGTGCAAATACTAAAGCCGTATAATCAGCAATAAGTGAAGCCCACGCAGCGCCTGCAACTGCCCAATCTAAATAAACAACAAAATAAATATCGAGCACTATATTAACGATGTTAGTGACGAGTAATAAATAAAATGGACCTCGACCATAATGCACACCAAGCATCCAACCCAGTAACACTAAATTACACAATGCCGCTGGAGCACTAAAAATACGAATGCTAAAATACTGATATGCTTGGATAAGCACATCAGAATTGGCGGCGGAGAGGTAAGCAATAGCATGCTTTATTAATGGGGATAACACAATTAATAGCACAGCAACAATGCTTGCAAGTAACAAACTACGTTTAAGTAAAGCGGCTAGCTGGGTTAAATCATTTTGCCCGTAAGCCTGAGCAACCATACCCGTGGTGCTCATTCTTAAAAAACCAGCAAGCCAAAATAAAATAGATATAACTGCAGAGCCAAGGGCAATACCCGCTAAGTAATGAGCGCTCCCTAGATGACCAATTACAGCGGTATCAACAATCCCTAACAACGGCACTGTAATATTTGATAGAATCATTGGTCCCGCTAACAACAGTAAGCTTTTATGGTGCGCTTTATTATGTATAAAAAATTGTTTCATTTAGTATTATTTATCCTCATTAGCCTATCTGTGCGAGCTCAAGCAGCCGTCATTTTACAGTATCATCATGTTAGTGAAACACTGCCTGCTGTAACGAGCATCAATGCAAATACCTTCACTAAGCATTTAAGCTATTTAAAAAAGCATGACTTTAATGTTATTCCATTAAACGAGTTGATTTTGGCTTTGCAACAAGGGCAAACCTTACCTGAGAAAACCGTCGCAATCACCTTTGATGACGGTTATAACAATAATTATGATGAAGCTGCGCCAATTTTAGAAAAATTTGGCTACCCGTATACTATTTTTGTAAACCCAAAATTAATAGATCAAAACCAACGTTATGTTATGGGCTGGGATAAGCTTAAAGAGCTTAGCAAAAAAGGCGCGCTTATAAGTAATCACACTGCACAGCACGACTATTTACATATTAAGCTTGAAAACGAAACCGGTGCTCAGTGGAAAACACGTATCAAACAAGACATTCTATATTCACAGCAACGTATAAAAGAAGAAATAGGACAAGATTATAAGTACTTAGCTTACCCATATGGTGAGTTTAATAATGAGCTGCAATCCCTTGTAACTGAGCTTGGTTTTATAGGTATTGGGCAGCATTCTGGAGCTGTAAGCAAAAATTCAAATTTTAGTCGTTTACCTCGCTTTCCTGCTTCCGGTTTTTATAGCAAACTAGACACATTGAGCACTAAACTAAACTCTCATGCTTTTAATATCACCAAGCTGACTTACATAGACAGTGTTACTGAACAAAACCCGCCCAAATTAACGATTGAATTTAAAATGGACGATTTTCATAAAACGCAATTTGCTTGCTATGTATCAAGTGTTGGGCAAGCTGATTTAACGTGGATAAATGAAAATACGGTTGAGATAACTTCACCTAAAATACTTAATAAAGGGCGATCTCGTTTTAACTGTACTGCGCCTTCAATCAAAAAACCAAGTAGCTACTACTGGTTTTCGCAACCTTGGGTTCTTCAATAAACAAAGTGTAGGCTACTTTTTAATTGCTTGATTTAATAGTCGCTGGGTTACCTTATCTAGCGACACAACTTCATTAGCTGCACCTAATTGAATTGCTACTTTTGGCATACCCCACACAACTGACGAAAACTCATCTTGCGCAATTGTATAAGCACCGTTTTGCTTTAACGCAAGTAATCCCTTAGCCCCATCACTCCCCATACCAGTCAGTATTGCAGCCACTACACGCTTGGCACCCGTTTCAATTAATGAATTAAATAACACATCTACAGCCGGTTTATGTCTATTAACCGGCTCGCCATCATCTAGCTGACAATACAAACTAGATCCTTGCTTTTTAATACTTAAATGAAACCCTCCCGGTGCTATATAAGCCCAACCTACGCTAAGCTTATCCCCATGTTCGGCCTCTTTAACATTAATTACGCATGTGCGATTCATTCGCTCTGCAAATGACGCGCTAAATACAGGAGGGATATGTTGAGTAATAACGATCGGTGGGCAGTTTTGTGGCATTTTTATAAGCACTTCTTTTATAGCCTCAGTCCCCCCCGTTGAAGCACCTATTGCTATTACCTTATTAAGTAAAAACTGAGAATGGGTATTAATAGGCTCATTTGTGACGACCGTTTTTTTATAGCTTCTTACTCTTGCACCAGCAGCTATCCGAACCTTTTGCTGGACAAGTGATGCATATTGGCTCAATTGCTCTCTTACGTTATTAGTAGGCTTAGCTATAAAATCGACAGCCCCTAACTCGAGTGCTTCTAATGTGATAGGAGAGCCTTTTTGGGTCAGTGTTGAAATCATCACTACTGGCATTGGCCTTAATCGCATTAAGTTTTTTAAAAAACTAATGCCATCCATTTTTGGCATTTCTACGTCGAGCGTTAATACATCAGGACTTAACTTTTTTATCATTTCGCGAGCTTGATAAGGATCTTCTGCACACCCCACCACGGTTATGTCATTAACTTGTTGTAATATTTCTGTGAGTAATCCTCTAATTAAAGGAGAGTCATCAATTATTAATACTTTAATCATGCATACTCCTAAAACAGTTCGATGTCAGATGCCACTGCGTGTTTTTTAAGGTTTTGCAAGTAACGCACTTCACGTTTTTCAATCGTATCATTATGTAATTTTTTAAGCTTTTTCATATATACTTTACCAGTGCGCGGATGAAAAAATATTTTCCGTGGCCATGGTCCACCCACGTCATGGGCTACTAAGTTTAACGCTTCTTCTTTAATATAGGTCTTTGCAAAACTAATATTACCCAGCCCAATATCGGTCATCGCACTAATAATTTTCCCTCCACCAAAAAGTTTTATTTTTAAATTATGCCGAGAAGCCCCATTTTTTAAAACTTCATTTATAAGGTACTCCATTGCCCAATTACCGTATCGGCAACTTAGACTATTAGCAACTTTAAGCTCCATACCTTTTTGAATAGGTAACATAAAGTGATTCATGCCCCCAATCCCTAGCACTTCGTCATAAACACAAGCGGCAATACACGAACCCAGAACTGTAGAAATAAGTTCATTATTTTTAGAAACATAAAACTCACCTGGAAGCACCTTAGCAACAACGCTATCTCTACCTGAATCCCAATATCGCTTAATATGCTCAAAGCTAGGTAATACCGAACTAAACTCAGCGTGCATTGTGTCCCTTTTGATACATAGTTTTTCCTAGGCTATTATATTGCGAATGCTCCTTCCCCATACTCTCTGAGTGACCTAAAAATAAATAACCGTGTTCATTCAATATATTAGCGTAGCGTTTAAAAAGCTGATCTTTTGTTTCTTTATCAAAGTAAATTACAACATTACGACATAAAATAAGATCAAATGGCCCTTTCATTGGCCAGTCTTGCAATAAATTTAAACGCCTAAACGAGATAGATTCTTGCAATTTATCTTTAACTTTATAGTTTTCACCGTTTTTACTTTTTAAAAACCAACGCTTAAGTTGCACGTCATCTAACCCATTAACATTTGCTGCGGTGTAAATACCTTTTTGGGCTTTTGCCAGTACGTTAGAATCTAAATCGGTTGCTAATATTTTTACGTCCCAATTGCTCGGAAATGCATTATTTAAAGTCATTGCCAAACTGTAAGGTTCTTCCCCTGTTGAGCAACCTGCTGACCAAATCCTTACTCGCCTACTGTCTTTATTTGTCTTTAAAAGCGCTGGAACAAGATGGGATTTAATAAACTCAAAATGATGCACCTCACGAAAAAAAGACGTAAGGTTTGTCGTTATTGCATTAATAAACGCATCAAATTCCTGATCTTTATTGTTATCTAAGTACTCTAAATAAGCTTTAAAGTCAGTCAACTTACGCTCTCTAATTCGCCTTGCTAAACGAGAATAAACCATCTCTCGTTTATGCTCACCCAATACAATCCCGCATGCGCTATAAACTAAATTAGCAATTTTTTTAAAGTCGCAATCAGTGCACAAAAACTCTCTCATTATTCGCTCTCAATTAACCTAACGAGTCACACCTCACTATTGATTATTTCAATGAGACATAAAAAGATTAGTTATTAAAACTCTTCCCACTCATCAGCAGAGTCTACAAAGTTGTCACCTCTGGGCTTATTTCGAACAAAACTATTTTGTGATTTATGAGATAACTCAGGCGTTCGTATGGTAGAGGAAATCATTGTCATTTCTTGCTGACCTATAGAGAAAAAGTTGAGCAATCTACGCATCTCATTAGCTTGCTCAGCCATAGACTCACCTGCAGCTGAGGCTTGCTCTACTAAAGCAGCATTTTGCTGTGTCATTTCATCCATCTGTGAAATCGCTGTATTAACTTGTTCAATACCCGAACTTTGTTCTTCAGATGCTTCTGTAATATCAGAAATCATTTGCGTAACTCTTTGTACCGATATTACAATTTCTTTCAGTGTATCCCCTGACTCATTTACCAATCGAGAGCCATCAGCAACCTTATCAACACTGTCTCTTATTAACTCTTTAATTTCTTTAGCTGCGCCTGCAGAGCGTTGTGCTAAGTTACGTACTTCGCCTGCAACAACCGCAAAACCTCGCCCTTGTTCACCCGCTCTTGCTGCCTCTACTGCGGCATTAAGCGCTAATAAGTTCGTTTGAAACGCTATTTCGTCTATTACACCGATAATGTCTGCAATTTTTTTGCTCGATTCATTAATTGCCGACATACTCGTCACCGCCCGATTAACCACTTCGCCACCCTGAATGGCTTTATCGCAGGTTTCTTCTGCTAAATCGCTTGCCACTTTTGCATTATCTGCATTTTGGCGAACGGTGCTGGTCATTTCTTCCATGCTTGATGCTGTTTCTTCAAGCGACGAAGCTTGCTCTTCTGTACGCTGGCTAAGATCAGCATTACCTTGAGATATCTCTTCTGCGCCACTTGCTACAAGCGTTGCCGATGAATTTATGCGATTAATCACTTCCGTTAACTTATCTGCCGTAGTATTAGCGTCGCGTTTAAGCTTATCAAATGAGCCTTTATAATCTTTCTCAATTCGTTTTGATAAATCACCGCTTGCCAATGCATCAAGCATGTTGCCAGTGTCTGAAACTGCATCATCAACTATTTTAACTAAGCTATTTAATCCTTGAGCTAAGCGTAAGAAGAACCCTTCTTTTTCTTCTTCAATTACTCTTGTATCTAGCTTACCCTCACCTGCAGCGGTAATAAGTTCAGCAATTTCTTTTTCAATTACAACCTGAGCGGTTCTATCCTCCCACTCAACCACGGTGCCTATTCTTTCGTGCTCAGGGGTCATTATAGGATTAGCAACTAGACCAAACGTACGCCCACCCACTTTAATTTCAGCACTGTAGGTGCTTGTTAATTTAGCGAGTAAATTTTGCTGGTGTGCAGGGTTTTTGTGGAATATATCAATATTCTGATTTATCAGATTAGTACTATCAAAATTAGGAAGGTCTCTTCGTAAATCGTTTTCAGCAATACTCATCATATTTTTAACGGCAGAATTCATATACACAATAATGTTAGATGCATCCGCAATCATAGTATTAGTCGCAACAGTGTCTAACGCTTGACGCACACGTAGGTTTTCTTGCGCTTCAGCTTGTTCTAACTCAGCTTTTTTAACCGCTTCTGTTATGTCTTCCCATTCAACTATCGTCCCAAGCTTTTTACCTTCATGGCTTATCCACGGCGAAGCTATTAACGTAAAAATAAGCCCAGCTAAACGCAATTCGGCTTTATGTGGTTGTTCTAAGTTTTTTAGCAACTCACGTTGATGTGATGCTTTTTTATGAAAATCATCAACACAAGTCCCTAGTAAATTATCGACAGAGAAACTCGGTAATACCGTTTGTAATTCACTCTCTCGTGCCTTGAGCATTGTTTTAACTCGGTCGTTCACAAATACTATATTAAGGTCTTCGTCTGCAATCATTACATTAGCTTGGCATACTTTTAGTGCACTCGCTAAATCCGCAGCTTTGCGAGATGCTTTTTCAAGCTCTTTTTGTTCAGTAATATCAGTTGCGTATTTAATCACTTTAAATGGTTTACCATTCATATCAAAAATAGGATTGTAAGAGGCCTGTATCCACACCTCTTGCCCCTGTTTTCCTATTCTTAAATATTCCCCTGAATCAAATTCACCACGCCCGAGCTTAGCCCAAAATTCTTTATACTCAATACTGTTAGCATATTCTTGTTCAACAAATAGTCTGTGATGCTGTCCTTTTATATCGCTACGCTGGTAGCCAAGCGCATTCAAAAAGTTATCATTAGCATCAATAATAGTACCATCTAGATTAAATTCGATAACCGCTTGAGATTTACTTATAGCACTAATTTGCCCTGAAGCTTCTGCTGCTATTAACTTTTGCTCAGTAACATCGGTGGCAAATTTTACAATTTTAAAGACTTTTCCTTCTGAATTTACGATAGGATTATAAGTAGCTTGAATCCACACTTCTTTGCCATTTTTTGTATAGCGTTTAAACTCATCTGAAATAAACTCACCATTACGCAAGCGTTGCCAAAAGTTTTTATAGTCGTTACTTTGAGCCTCATCGTGTTCAATAAATAAAGAATGATGCTGTCCTTGAACCTCTTCTAATTGATATTCCATCACGCTGAGAAAATTAGCATTAGCGGTTATTATTTTTCCGCTTGGTTCAAACTCAATTACAGCTAATGCCTTATTTAATGCGCTTACAATTAAATCATTACTTGATTCTGACTGCTTTGGATTACTAAACCACCCCATGCTCATCACCACCTTTAAGTTTATTTTTATTACTTTATTTAGTTGCACTACAAACTAAATATTCATTGTTTTTTGCAGATCGATTAACGCCACCATTTTTTCACCCACATTGACTAAACCAGCTACATATTCACAGTTACTTGAGTCAGAAATGTTTGGTACCGCTTTAGCCTCTTGCTCTGCAATACTGTAAACATCAGAAACGGCATCAACAGTAACGCCTATAATTTTACTCCCTTGCTCAAATTCTATTTTGACAACAATAACAACTGTTAATGGTCCATATTCGGCACTTGGTAATCCAAAGCGCAATCGTAAATCAATTATTGGTACTATTGTTCCACGTAAATTAATAACACCTTTTACAAATTCAGGTGCATTGGGTAGTACTGTAATTTCTTCCCAACTGCGAATTTCTTGTACTGTTAAAATATCTACGCCATATTCTTCATCAGCCATAATAAACGTTAAAAACTGTTTTACGCCTTGCTGTTGCTGAAGATTGAGTTGATTATTTAACTGACTTTGATCAGAGCTCATATCGCCTCCAGCGTGGCTTGTGGTTCAATAACCAACTCTTGACTACCTGGTTTTTTTAAACCCGAAAGTTTTATTAAGCCGCTAATATCAACAATCAGCGATACACGCCCATCACCTAAAATAGTGGCACCCGATACGCCATCAACTTTATGATAATTAGCCTCCAAACTTTTAATCACAACCTGCTGCTGAGACAGTAAGTCATCAACTAATAAACCCACCTTCTGATTATCAGTTTCCACAACAACAAGCAGTGTTTTATCGAGTGATTCAATGGCATTTTTATGATTAAAAATATCGTAGAGCCTTAAAATAGGGATGTATTCATCTCTAAGTCTTAGCACATCGAGGTTTTTACCCACTCTACTGACTTTAGCGATATCAATTTGCAGCGATTCGACAATAGAAATTAGCGGAATAATATAGGTATGCTGAGCCACTTTAACTAACTGTCCATCCAAAATGGCAAGCGTAAGCGGTAATCTAATGGTAAACGTAGAGCCAACGCCGGGCGCAGAAGTGACTTCTACTGAGCCATTTAAAGATTGGATATTTCGTTTAACAACGTCCATTCCTACACCACGCCCAGATAAGTCACTTACCTCATCCATTGTTGAAAAGCCGGGCATAAAAATAAGCTCATTTATTTCATCATCACTGAGTTGGCTATCTGCTGAAATTAATTCGTTATCGATGGCTTTTTCTTTGATTTTTTTTGTATTTAACCCTTGCCCATCATCCATTATTTCAATGACTATATTTCCACCTTGATGAAACGCATTTAAAGTCACAGTGCCGACAGGATCTTTGCCAGCAAGCATTCTTTGCTCAACGGTTTCTAAACCATGATCGAGTGAATTTCTAACTAAATGCACCATAGGATCGGATATTTTTTCCATTACTGTTTTATCAAGCTCGGTTTGCTCTCCAATCAACTTTAGCTCAACCTGCTTATTGAGCTTTTGCGCTATATCACGAACCAAACGCGGAAAACGGCTAAATACAAAATTAATGGGGAGCATGCGAATGCGCATTACGTTTTCTTGTAAATCACGGGTATTATGTGCAAGTTGTGCAAGCCCTTCTTGTAATAAAGTAATTGTGGCCGGTGTGATTTCTTGATCGCTAAGCTGATTAAGCATAGCTTGCGTAATAACAAGTTCACCAACCATATTTATCAGCGAATCAACTTTATCAATACCAACACGAATAGAAGTGGACTCCGGTGTACTCGCGGGTTTTTTATCTTTATTAGCACTGGGTGGCTTTGGCTTACTTGGTGGCTCAATTTCCTTTGTAGGCTCCAAAGGGTTGGCAGCAGTTATTTTTTGTACACAATCTTGATTAGGCAAGGCTTGTTTATCATTACTAAATAGACCTCCGCATAACTCAATCGTTATATCTGCATCGTCTTCAACCCATTCAAACACTTCTTTTATGGCTTTTTCATCATGACTAGTATCTAAAAAAAAGCGCCAATGTAAAAAACATTCATCGCTACTTAAATCTTTAATATCAGGAACTTCATCATAAAAAACCGTGGTTTCTAGCTCGCCTAATTCTTCAAGCTCACTAATCATATACAGAGGCTCATTCCCTGTTTTGAATAAATGATGATGAGGCTTAAAGTCTATTTGATAGGTATTGCTACTGCTTTGCTCTTCTTGGTTTGGAGACTTATGCTCCTGGTTGTCCTCTTTGAGACCTAATACATATTCAAATTGTACTTTTAACAAATCGGCTTCAGTTAAATCAGGTTCTTGTTCACCTTTAAGTGCAGCAAGTAAAGAACGTAAGCAATCAACGGCTTTGAGTAATAAATTAACATGCTCATTGCTAAGTTTGCGCTCACCTTGGCGAATTTGATCTAATAGTGTTTCCAGTACATGAGTAAAATCAGCAACGGAGCTAAAGCCAAAAGTGCCACTCCCCCCTTTAATAGAGTGAGCAGCTCTAAAAATAGTGTTGATAGTTTCTAAATCTTCCTCACCTGGAACTAAATTTAAAAGCTCAGCTTCCATGGTATCTAGGCCTTCAAAACTCTCTTCAAAGAAAACTTCAAAAAATTGACTTAAATCTATACTCACACGGCGCTCCTTTATCAGGGCCTGCTTATCTTTCAGGATTAAAATTTGTTCAATCTAGGGGCTATTTAATCGCGGCACGAGGTTTGTAACCTAGTGGGCTAAGTAAAAACCGAGTAACAAAGAGTAAATTGCCCCTAGGCAGAACCCTTCGAGCAATGCATGTTTGGCATTTATGCTGCGTTATCGCCTATTTATGGGAAATAACCACACTACATAGGCTCTGCCTTGCCTAAATACCAAACACACTGCTGTAAATTTAACCTCGAAAGATAAACATGCCCTAGCGAATAACCTTTTTAATTACCGCTAGTAGCTGATCGGGGTTAAAAGGTTTTACAATCCAACCTGTTGCTCCAGCAGCCTTACCTTCTATTTTTTTATCTAAACCCGATTCTGTCGTAAGCATCAGCAGTGGTGTGAATTTATAATTAGGTAAAGTGCGCAACTCTCGTATTAATGTAATTCCATCCATTATTGGCATGTTTACATCTGAAATAACGGCATCAAAACCTTGCTGTTTAGCAATAGCGAGTGCTTCACTGCCATCTTTTGCTTCAGTCACATCAAACCCTGCTGTTTTTAATGTAAAGCCCACCATCTGACGCATAGATGCTGAATCATCAACCGCTAAAATTCTTTTCATATAAACCCCTAACTTTTACTTTCGATTGTTAAGTACTTACTCAAGCCAAGTTGCTTGATTGCATGCGTTAAAGCCTCACTACTGCCGACCCATATTATTTTGTGCTGTATAATAAATAAGTGCTTTTGTAAGGCGCATAAAAGTTGAACTGAAGCCGTATCAGCAGAAATCACACCGCTAATATCAAGACATATATCATCGTTGCTGTTTAGTTCTTGTAGTAAATCTTGATGTAATATTTCAACTTGCGTAATAACAAGTTCACTCGGAAGTTTTAGCATTTAGCACGCTTATTCCCTGTCAATTCAACTTATAACAAAAGCTTAGCTCTAGTTATTAAAATTGCCATAAAATGCTTAATTAAATTTAAATTGCTGCTAAAAAAACAAAAAAGGGAGCCTAAAGCTCCTTTTAAAAATTGGTAAA
>NZ_BADT01000090.1 GCF_000239855.1 Pseudoalteromonas sp. BSi20652
TTTTTATTTGGCTTATTCTTTTATGACTACTCTTTTGGAAGTAGTACTGTGTCGATAACATGAATTACGCCGTTGCTTGCTTTTACATCAGCTTTTACAACTTTAGCGTCATTTATCATTACGCCCATACTGTCGGCTTTAACCATAACTGATTGGCCTTGTAGTGTTTTAGCGCTATCTACCTTCATTACATCGGCTGCCATCACTTTTCCAGACACTACGTGATAAGTTAATACCGCCGTAAGCTTATCTTTGTTTTCAGGCTTGAGTAGCATTTCTACAGTGCCTTCAGGCAGTTTCGAAAATGCAGCATCTGTTGGTGCAAAAATAGTAAAGGGTCCTTTACCTTGCAGTGTTTCAACTAAACCTGCAGCTTTAACAGCAGCAACAAGAGTAGTGAACGAACCATTTTCAACGGCTACTTCAACAACGTCTTTTTTCATACCATGATGATCAGCATAAGCCATTGTAGTAAATCCAAGGCTTGCGGTTGTAATCAATAATGCAGTAGTAATTCTCTTAAACATTTTATTTTCCTTTAAGTTAATACCCGTTGGTTTCGTTATATGTTACGGCGTCTAAAATTTAATCGATCATTTATAATTAAAGTAAACATGTTTTGTTACATCCTTAATTGAACTGCAGCTAATTAGCAAAGTCATATAAACAGTTACTCAATTAAAGACTTGTTCAATTGAAGGGAATAGGCATGAAATTAGTTTATAAGTTTTGGAAAAATAACCGCTCTCTCATCGTATTTATTGCACTGATGAGCGTATTTAGAAGCGCTGTTGCCGATTGGTACGAAGTGCCAACAGGCTCAATGAAACCGACCATTCAAGAAGGTGACAGAATACTTACCGATAAAATGGCCTACGATATTCGCGTCCCATTTACGCACATAAAATTACTTAAATTAGCGGATCCACAAGCTGGTGATATTATTGTTTTTGACTCACAAGCTGCCGATAACCGTTTAATTAAACGTGTAATTGGTGTGCCAGGAGACACCGTTGCACTTAAAAATAATGAGCTCATTATTAATGGTAAAAAACTTAATTATGCAGATCAGCAAAGTAACATAGACTCGCTTGATAAAATCGAAGATTTAAACGGATTAGAGCATTCGATAAGAGTGGCAAATATTCCTTCACGTTTACCGGGGTTTGATGCAATTACAATTCCTGATGATTATTATTTAGCAATGGGTGATAACCGCGACAATAGCGCTGACTCGCGTGTAATAGGTTTAATTCCGCGTAATGAGTTATTAGGAAAAGCAGAGCGCGTTATAGCGTCACTTCATTACGATAATTATTACCTACCAAGAAAAGATCGCGTATTGAAAAAGCTGAATTAATTAGTAGTAATTAATTTTGTATAGCGCCCAATCAAATTTTATGAGCGCACATTTGGCTATTTTATAAATAAAATAAACTGCCTATTTAGGCAGTTTACTTATATAGCTTTTTACAAGCTTGGTAAGGTGGCTACGCTCTTGTTCGGTATTTAATACCTTACAAAAATCGCCACTTACTGCCGCGCCACAAGCACCTGCTTCAAACCATTGTGATAAATTATCTAAATTCACACCACCAACAGGCATTAATTGTGCTTCTGAAAATGGACCTGTTAATGCTTTAAAGTAACCAACGCCCATACTGCCCGCAGGAAATACCTTAATAATATCTGCCTTATATTCAATTGCATTTGCAACATCGGTAGGTGTTAGTGCGCCCATTAATACTGGTAACCCATGCTGGTGGGCAAGTTCGACAACCGATTTGTTGGTATTTGGCGTTACAATAAACTGTGCGCCGGCATCAATTGCTTGCTGAGCAAGAGTAGTATTTATTATTGTACCTGCGCCAATAAGTGCATTTTTATGAGCTGCGCGTGCTTTTGTTATTTCTTGCTCAAAGCCAGGCGTGTTTGAAGTGATTTCGAGTGCGTTTATGCCTGCATTAACTAAGCAATCAATTAATGGAGCTACGTCGCTTTGTTGTTTTAAGCGTAAGATTGCGAGTAACTTATATTGCTTGATTAGCGCACTGGTATTTAGTCTTTGGGTATGAAGGTTGCTGGTCATGGTTGTTGATCTAAAAAATATTTTAATACACTGTTATTATTTAAATAATGCTTATAAAGCAAATAGGGAAGCCCATAAAAAAACCGCTGATGTATCAGCGGTTTTTATTGTATGAGTAATATTACATTACGCGCATACCAGGCTCTGAGCCGTCATCTGGGTTAAGAATATAAATTTCTTTTCCGCCAGGACCTGCTGCTAATACCATGCCCTCAGACATACCAAAGCGCATTTTACGAGGCTTAAGGTTAGCGACCATAACGGTTAACTTACCTTCAAGATCCTCTGGTGCGTAAGCTGATTTAATACCTGCAAACACTTGGCGAGTTTCGCCGCCTAAATCAAGTGTTAGCTTAAGTAGTTTATCAGCGCCTTCTACGTGCTCTGCTTTAGCAATTTTAGCTACGCGTAAGTCTACTTTTGCAAAGTCATCAAATTCTATTTCGTCGCTAATCGGCTCTTTTGCAAGTGGGCTGTTAGGGTCAATAGTTACTTTTGGCGCTAAGCTTTCTTTAGATTCTTCAACCATTTTATTTACTTTATCCATTTCAACACGCTGCATTAACGGTTTAAATTTATTGATAGGGTGGCTTACGAGTGCATTTTGAACGCCGTCCCATGCAAGGTCGTCATTTAAAAATGCTTGTACGTTGTCGGCCATTTCTGGTAGCACTGGTTTTAAGTAAGTAATTAAAACGCGGAACAAGTTAAGACCAAGAGAACACACTTCGTGTGCTTCTTGTTGCTTAGTTTCGTCTTTAATTAATACCCAAGGTGCTGCGCCATCAATAAATTGGTTTGCTTTGTCGGCAAGCGCCATTATTTCGCGAATTGCACGGCTGTAATCGCGGTTTTCGTAGTGTGTTGTAATGCTAGGTGCAGCCGCTTGAAACTCAGCTAACAGCTCTGGTTGCATAATTGTGCTGCTTAGCTTGCCATCAAACTTTTTAGTAATAAAGCCAGCACAACGGCTCGCTATGTTGACTACTTTACCTACTAGGTCCGAATTTACGCGTTGTGCAAAGTCTTCTAGGTTTAAATCAAGGTCAACAATACCGCTGCTTAATTTTGCTGCGTAGTAGTAACGTAAGTACTCTGGGTTTAAGTTATCTAAATAAGTACGCGCTTTAATAAACGTACCCTTTGATTTAGACATTTTTTCGCCATTTACAGTGACAAAACCATGAGCGAATACGTTAGTTGGCTTTCTAAAATTAGCGCCTTCTAGCATTGCTGGCCAAAATAAGCTGTGGAAGTAGATAATGTCTTTACCAATAAAGTGATAAAGCTCAGCGTTTGAGCCTTCAGCCCAAAACTCATCAAAGTTGATGCCTTTTTTGTCACATAGGTTTTTAAAACTCGCCATGTAACCAATAGGTGCATCTAACCAAACGTAAAAATATTTGCCCGGTGCATTTGGGATTTCAAAACCAAAGTAAGGTGCATCACGGCTAATATCCCACTGTTGCAAACCATCGGTAAACCATTCGTCTAGCTTGTTAGCCATTTCTTGTTGAATAGTGCCTGAGTGTAGCCACTCTTTTAGCATGCCTTCAAATGCTGGCAGGTCAAAAAAGTAATGCTCAGAATCTTTAAGTACAGGCTCAGCACCTGACATTACAGAACGCGGGTCAATGAGTTCGGTTGGGCTGTATGTAGCACCACACGAATCACAGCTATCGCCATTTTGGTTTTCAGACTTACACGTTGGGCAAGTACCTGTTACAAAACGATCGGGTAAGAAAATACCTTTTTCCGGATCGAATAATTGCGAAATAGTGTGTTTTTTAATATGACCGGCATCGTTTAGGCGGTTATAAATAAGTTCGCTTAATTCTTTGTTTTCTTGGCTGTGTGTGCTGTGGTAGTTATCAAATTTGATATTAAAGTCAGCGAAGTCGCGTTGGCGTTCTATGCTCACTTGTTTTACCATTTCTTCAGGCGTGATCCCTTGTTTTTGCGCATTAAGCATAATTGGCGTGCCGTGGGCATCGTCTGCACAAACATAATAAGCTTCGTGGCCTTGTAGTTTTTGAAAACGTGACCAAATATCAGTTTGGATATACTCCAATAAATGACCTAAATGAGTAGGGCCATTTGCATAAGGTAATGCGCTGGTAATCAGGATCTTTCGCTGCGTCATAATCATTCCGAATTGAGGATAAAACGCCGTTTTTATTATACAAACGGCAATTATCATTAATTTATCTACAAGCTATTTGCTTAGAGCACTCACAGCTTATGGATTTTTATTAATTGACTGGTGTTAATGCCCTGAATGTTACATAATTCCGTGGCACTTTTCATCAAAGAAACGCTATTTAATTGCTATGTTTGGACTGTCGAAACTATTCTCTTCTAAATCGGTGCAAAAACAACCGATTATTACTGCCTTAGCGGCATATCGTAGTGCGGCTTTTGCCGTCGGTATTGACGAAAGCTTCATTGATACGATTACTCAAAATGACGATAAATCACTACACATTAAATTAACCCTGCCATTTGCTGGGCAATCAGAAATGCCTTTAGTTGAGCAACACGTAAGTGAAATCTTAAATGTGCCTGTCACTATTAGCACTAAGGTTATCATTAAAGAGGCAGCTAAGTTTAAAGCGATTAAACATATTGTGCTTATTGCCTCAGGCAAAGGCGGAGTAGGTAAGTCGACTACTGCCGTTAACTTGGCGGGCGCCCTTAAAAACGAAGGCGCAAAGGTGGGTATTTTAGATGCTGACATTTATGGCCCATCAATTCCAATGCTTTTAGGCTTGGTGGGCGCAGAGCCCGTTACTAAAGATAACAAACAGTTACAGCCTTTTGATGCAAACGGCATTAAAGCGCAGTCAATTGGCTTTTTAGTTCCAAGCGATGATGCCACCGTATGGCGCGGGCCAATGGCTTCAGGTGCGCTGAGCCAATTGCTAAACGAAACCGATTGGGGCGAGCTTGATTACTTAATTGTTGATATGCCACCGGGCACCGGTGATATTCAACTTACAATGAGCCAAAAAGTACCAGCGAGCGGCACTGTTATTGTCACGACACCGCAAGACTTAGCCCTTGCCGATGCGCAAAAAGGCATTGCTATGTTTAATAAAGTAAACGTGCCAGTGCTGGGCTTAATTGAAAACATGAGTTATTACATTTGCAGCCACTGCGGTGAAGCTAACCACGTATTTGGTAAAGACGGTGCACAAAAACTGGCGCACAAGCACGGCGTGCCCGTACTTAGCCATATTCCGCTTGCAATAGATATACGTGAGTATTCTGAGCAAGGAAAACTTATTGCAAGCGATAACGACGCGGCAATAAGCAAAACATACAGCGCAGCAGCGAGGCTTATAGCCAGCACGCTTTATTATCAACAGCATCACGATGCGATTGAAATTGTGATTACAGAAGATTAATAAATAATGAGACTTTCAGACACCCATATTAATGAATACTTAAGCGATGGTCGCATTGTTATTGAGCCTGCACCAACGAGCGACATGATTTCAGGCGTGACTGCCGATTTACGCTTGGGTAATAAATTTAGAACTTTTAATGCACACAACGCGGCATACGTCGATTTAAGTGGTCCAAAAGATCAGTTAAATAAAGCTATGGAATCAATCATGAGTGAAGAAATAGTGCTTGATGAAGGTGAAGCATTTTTTTTACACCCAGGTGAACTTGCACTTGCTATAACGCACGAAAAAGTAACTCTGCCTGCAGATATAGTAGGGTGGTTAGATGGACGCTCGTCCCTTGCACGTTTAGGTTTAATGGTGCACGTAACCGCACACCGAATAGACCCTGGCTGGAGCGGTAATATTGTTTTAGAGTTTTACAACTCAGGTAAATTACCATTGGCACTTCGCCCACTGATGAAAATTGGTGCTATGAGCTTTGAAATGTTATCGGGCCCGTGTGAAAACCCCTACAACATTCGTAAAGATGCAAAATATAAAGATCAAAGTAGCGCAGTAGCAAGTCGTATTAGTGACGATAAGTAATTACCAAATATAGACATTACTCGTCTATTTTATGAAGCGCGTAACCCAGTAGTGCAAAGTACTGGTTAAGCGCTTCATTTGCTTTATTGATATGCTCACTATTTGGGTATATTAAATTACTACTTTGTAAGCCTCCCACTAAAAAACTATTTTTTATACTTGAATGCTGCTCTATACAGGCTTCAAAACACCGTGCTGCAAGCTCTTCTGGCATGCTCATATAATTCATATTGTGTGCTTTATCGTGTTCTATACACGTTTGTACAAAGCTATTTGCATCAATACCATCTTCATCTAAAAAGACATGTTTATAAAAACTGTTTAAAGCATTATTAAGTGGGTGGGATAAATTAGGCGTGTTTGAAAGCCAAAGTTTTGAGGCAAAACCAAATCGTGGTTTTACTGCAAATAAGTGCTCGCTTATATGATGATCAAATGCATGAAACCATTCGTGAGCAAGTGCACCACCGCCTGCATTTTTTGCAAGGGCAAGCGTTTGAGAAGCTGCATTATAATGCGCTTGCACGCCTTTTTGACCGCCATGACCAAATGCAAAGTTAAGCTTGCCGCGCAGGCCAATAGCTTTGGGCGGTAAATGCAGTATTTGCGCAAGATCCGCCAGTGCATCATAAATTAAATTAGCGCTAATGTAGCGCTCTTCTTTAGTTACCCATTTACCAACAACCATTGACCTAAAGCCAAAGGTATCTCTTATATCGCTAAAGTCGACTTGGTCGTCAAAGCGATAGTCGGGTCCATGGCGAGTAAAGCCACGTTTTAGTCTGTTAGGGTAGTTACGCATTGCAAGTTTCATTTAGTAACGAATTTAATCTAAGTAACGTGCTTTTACGTGCTTAGGCATGTGTTGGGTTTGTTTTTGTATTAATTCATCAAGCACATTATAAAGTGGTGCGGGATTTAGCTGCTCTATTAAAAACAAACTATGCGCTACGGCTTCAAGTGTGGATAGGCTGTCGGCGCGAGGGGCTTTACGAATAGCATAACGATTTTTAGGTAGCTGTTTAAAACTGACCGTTTTAAATTGATTTAGTAATGTGGTGAGCTGCAAAATTTTGTAGGCTTTTTTCCATGTGCCATCAATCACGATTAAATGGGTAATGTTTTTTATATTAGATTGCTCAGCGCTGTCGTCTAAATTTATAGCGTTTTCGTTAGGGTAGAGTAAAACAGTTGAGCTTACTGGCAGTGTTTTAAGAATAGAAAAGTCATCATTATTTTCGCCTTTGATTATTTGGCAATCAGTTAGGCATAAATTGAGTAGCTTAGCGGTATTTTTTGCTATTTTTTCTTCGCTTGGGTGCTGTAGAATAATAACCGTAACTTTGTTGTTTATATTTGTAATTGCGTTGCAAATACAGGTGTTTAGTGCAAAGTTACAATAATTACAAAGTGTGCGTGCCATTTAATAAACTTTTTGTTGCCAGTATGAACTTCATAATTATACATTTATAAGGTAATTAAGTTGGTTTTTTTACGCATCAATATAAAGTAGTATTATTAAACGGTAATGTACATGGATTGTTTTAAGGGCTTAAAATATGACAGAGATAAATATTGATACATCGGCATTAGAGAGTATGGAATCGTTATTGGGTGAGCAATTTGCTGACACACTTGACTTTTGTTGCGCAGAGTTTGAGCGTTTAGGCTCTGAAGTGTTAGCAACCATTGGTAAAGATAAAGAAGCAGCCATTCGACATTCCCATAGCTTAAAATCGAATGCGGCGCAGTTTGGCGCTTCAAGCCTTGCTGAAGTATCTCGTGTTATTGAACAACATTTAATTATGGATAATCTACCAGATGCCATCGATGCGTCTACTCGTTTGACTGAGCAAGTAAATGGCTCTCAAACGCAGTTAAATGAATGGTTAGCATCTCGTTGATTATTGAGTCGAAACGTGAATTTATTTCAGTATTAAGTAATCAAATACACTGGCATTTTGCGCCTTGACTAGGTTAGTCTAAAGAATCACTAGTCGAGGTAAAAATGTTTGATATTAAAAAGAGTCACAAATTAGAAGGTGTATGTTATGACATTCGTGGACCGGTTTTAGCGCAAGCTAAAAGAATGGAAGATGAGGGTCAAAAAGTATTAAAATTGAACATAGGCAATCCGGCCGCCTTTGGTTTTGATATGCCAGAAGATATGCACCGCGATATTATCCGCAATTTATATTCAGCCCAAGGCTATTGTGACTCTAAAGGCCTCTATTCAGCCCGCGTGGCTGTTTATCAGCATTATCAACAACGTGGATTACATAATTTAGATGTAGATAATATTTATATTGGTAATGGCGTTAGCGAACTTATTCAAATGATCACCCAAGCGCTATTAAATAATGGCGATGAAGTGCTTATTCCTGCTCCAGATTATCCACTTTGGACGGCTTCTGTGACTTTATCGGGTGGTAATCCGGTACATTACTTGTGTGATGAGGAGCAAGACTGGTTTCCAGATATTGCGGATATAAGAAGTAAAATCACGTCTAAAACTAAAGCTCTGGTATTAATTAATCCGAATAACCCAACGGGTGCGGTTTACAGTGATGATTTGCTAATGCAATTAATTGATATAGCTCGTGAACATAAACTGCTGTTATTGAGCGATGAAATTTACGAAAAGATTTTATACGATGGTGTAACGCATACTTCAATCGGCTCACTTTGCGATGATGTACCAATTATTACCTTTAACGGGTTGGCTAAAACCTACCGTGCAGCGGGGCTAAGAATGGGGTGGATGGTGCTAAGCGGTCGTACTTCAGTTATGGACGATTTACGCAAAGGCTTAGAAATTCTAGCCTCGATGCGTTTATGTGCAAATGTACCTGCACAGTATGCTATTCAACAAGCGTTGGGCGGTGTGCAATCGATTGATAACTTAATTAACCCAGGTGGTCGCTTATACGAGCAGCGTGATATTGCATGGCGCGGGTTAAATGATATTGAAGGCATTAGTTGTAAAAAGCCTAAAGGCGCGCTCTATGCGTTTGCTAAAGTAGATACAGCACTTTTTAACGTCAAAGATGATGAAAAGATGATGTATGATTTGCTAAAAGCCGAAAAAATATTACTTGTGCATGGCAGGGCGTTTAATTGGCCAGATCCAGATCATTTTAGATTGGTATTTTTACCAAACAAAGATGATTTATCCGATGCGATGCTAAAAATGAAGCGCTTTTTTAAAGACTATCGCCAGGTATAGTTATTAAAAAATAATAAAAAAACGAGCCAAATTTGGCTCGTTTTTTACTTTAGTCATGAATATATTGGCAGGGCGTGTTGAACTTTGTGGATTGAAATTTGTTCAATCTAGGGGCGATTAAATCGCGACGCGAGGTTTGTAACCTAGTGGGCTCGATAACTGCTCCTACGTTATTCTAATGGCTTACATCCATGTAAGAATAAGTAAAAACCGAGCAAAGCTTCCGCGTCCTGCTCACGCCCCTTACCTACATCCATTTAGGCAACAAAGAGTTAATTGCCGCTAGGCAGAACCCTTCGGGCAGCGCATGTTTGGCATGTATGCTGCGTTATCGCCTATTTATGGGGAACAACCACCGTTCATAGGTTCCGCCTTGTCGAAACACCAAACATTCTGCTGCAAATTCAACCACCAAATTTCAGCACGGCCTAATACGCTTTATCTACACGTACTGTGTTGTCGTTCAAGTACACTAACCTTACGTTATCGCCTTTGCTAAAACGCATTGATTGGTCTTGATCTTGAACAACCATAAACTGGTCGCCATTTTCAACTTGTATTAATAACTCTACAAAGTGATTTTGCTGATAACGACTTTGCTGCTGCCTGTTATGTGCAACACTGCCGCCAATTACCGAGCCTAATATTGTTGCTACAGTTCGGCCACTACCACCACCAAACTGGTTGCCTACTACGCCACCGAGTAATGCGCCGCCAAAAGTTTTCCAGCCATTATTTTTGTCTTGAATGATTTCTTGTTCGGTAATATTGCGTACCGATTTTACGTCACCAAATAAGACTTGTTGCACAGGGACTGCTTTATTACGCTCATATTTAGCAAACGAAGGTGCACTTAGTGTGAGTAAAGCGCACATCATTATAGTAATTGCTTTCATAACTTGCTCCTTTTATACCAACCTGCATAAATCTTTGATCAATTTAACGAATTAAATTGCACT
>NZ_BADT01000089.1 GCF_000239855.1 Pseudoalteromonas sp. BSi20652
AAAAAACCGCAATTGTCGGTTTTTATTTTAGTAGATAAAGGCTATACCAAATAGTCGGTACATCACCTTATACATAATTTATTACGACCTTCCGACTTCGCTCTATATAAAGCCGTATCAGCCGCGCATATTAATGCCTCAGATGTTCTGTATTGATTATCGTATTCACACGCTAAACCCTGGCTTACACTTATTTTTACATTCGCTGGCAAACCAATATCTCTAAAATTAATGTTTAGTATTTTTTCTTGAATACGTTTTGCGATCATTTCTGCATTTGAGACATGTGAGCGGGGTAATACAACAGCAAACTCCTCACCACCATAGCGTGCTACTAAGCTATCTTTTGAAGGGAGGCAGTCTTCAATTGTTTGAGCTACTTTTTGCAAACATTTATCACCCTTTACATGACCAAAGTTATCATTAAACAGTTTAAAAAAATCAATATCGATCAAAATAAAACTCAAAGGCTGTTTATCTACTATACATTCTTGCCAATTTTTAATAATCGCCTTTTCTAAAGTGCAGCGATTAGCGATACCTGTAAGGTGATCAATTTTGGCTATTTTTTCGAGTACTTTATACTTTTTAACATGCCTAGAAATATCATGCATAATACAAATAAATAGAGGGATATTGTCTGTGGTTGATCCGGGGATACAAGAAATTGAAAGCTCTATATCTAAACAGCTACCATTGTTTTTTATTATTTTAACTTCTTTCGGGCCATGATTGAGTGGTGTTTGATAGTTGTTTTTCCAACTTTCAAACATGTATTTATAGTCATCGCGATACTGTTCTTGTAAACAATCTTGCCATTTTTTACCTATTAATGAATCAGACGTAACATTAAAAAAACGAGCTGCAACCGGGTTTACTGATTCAAACACGCCATCCGCATTAACAATAAAAATAGCATCGGCCATGACATTAGTGACATTAATAATTGCGCTTATTTTTTCATTGTTAACGGCATTAGAAATGCTGCTGATTAATGCAGATACAGCGTTGTCGGTGTTATTTGCTCTGCTATTTTCATTATTGTTAGACATGGTGTTGCTCATTTTTATTGTTAATGAAACTTCATGTCTAGTAGTTTATTTAATTTATGGTTTTTAAACCTTTCGGTAACCTTCTGATTTAAGTCTTTGTTATTTATTGTTTATTTAAGGGGCGTTTGTAAAAATGCACCGCAATTAATAGGCCTGTGCAATTTTAAAATAAGCGTTGCTAATTAGAGTTCTTTTTCATTCTTAACTTGAGGATCGGCGCTTTCATATTTATTGCCATTACACTCAACGTTAAATATTAGGCATACAGAACCATTATTTTCGTCTGTGTCGGTAATGATAATTGTGTGGCCGTTGTCACTTACTTTATAGCTGAAGTCTTGGGCGCATGGTTTTTGTGTGTCGATATCGGTGATGGTAGCGCCAGTAAACACGAAACCAATTTCAATTGTGGTGTCGTCTAAATTGTAGTTGCCAGCGGTTTTGCCTCTTACTACACCACCGCCAGTAGCGGGTTCGCCATTTTTTGTATAGCTAAAAATAGCTCCACTGTTGTTGAGTTTAATATTTACTACAAAGTCGACATTTTCTAGGGTGTTATTCATATCATTTCCTTTATGAGTAATTATAGTTGGAAGTTCGTAATGCCTAATTTAACTAGGCTTGTTTTTATTTCTGATATCTCGTCTTCTCTGTTTAAACAGGTATAAGCTTGTACTAGTGGGTATGTTATTTTTACGCTCTGACTTATTTTTGCAGCTTCAGAAATAGCTTTGATAGCACTTAAGCAAAATTGCTCTCGCTGTTTATTAGTTGTAGCTAAGTTTGCTTTGATTAAGTTTATTCTTGTATGTACTAAGTAATCACCATTTCTAGTTAGGTTGGCTAATTGATGTGTATAGTTTTCATTATTCTCAAGATCAGTTAATAACTCCTGCGCTTTGAGTGGTGATTGTCTATTTATAAAATATTGAATCAGTGCAATTTGTGTATTAATAGTGCTGGTATTTTTAAAATTTTGAGATTTTAAAAAATTAATTGTTTTTTCAATTCTTGAGTCAGTACTTTCATCAGTAGATAGCATTAGTGAATGTGCTAAAGAGCGATAATACATAAGCTGAAATTTATTGTTTTTTGGATCTTGTACTAAAGCTTCATTGATAACTTGATTAGCCAAGCTGGCTTTTTTATGGGCCATCCGTTTATCACTCAAATAGCTCAGTAAATAACTTTGTTGCATATATAGGTTTGCTGACGTGTAAAAAAGGCTTGCATCACGAGGGTAGTTAGCAATCAATTTTGTGATTACGCCAACTGCAGCTTCTAATATATTAACTGCTTCATTAAAGTTACTTCGCTTCTCTTCTGTTTTTGCAAGCCAACTAATCGTATCGGATTTATCTCGAAGTAAATTTTTGTTATTCGGTTTTAGTTCAAGCGCTTTATTTTTAAGTAAAAGTGACTCTGTAAAGTTCTTTTTTGCAGCGCTGTAGTCAGATCTTTCTATGTATAAAGAACCTAAAGAATTATATGAATACGACAATTCCATAATAGAGTTAAAATCATTGGCAGCCAGCGCATACATTTTTTTACTGTAAGCGTGGTATTTTTTAAACATTTGCTCAGTAGCTTGATGATCATTTTGATCATAAGCTAATTGACCAAGCCAAAAGGCATTGGCACCTGCAAGTGTTAGTAGCTCTAAGTTGTTAGGCTGTATTTTTAATAATGCCTCAAGGCGGGTACGGGCATTTTCAAAGGCGATAAAGGCTTCATCGGTTTTACCCCGGGAATAAGCTACTTCACCCATTGCTTCAAGGGTTTGTGCGTACTGAAAACGGTTGTTAAATTGTGCTTTATTATCGCTAAAGCTAAAGAGTAAACTTGAATCGTCAGTTTGATCAGTAAAATACTCAAGTGCTTTATTACTAATACCATCAAGTAAGTCCATACGTTCAACGCTACGTAATTTATCGGCAAAGTCACCCACCATAAATCCTAGTAAGCTTTCGGCCTCAAGCTGCTTTTTTTGCGCATGTTGTTGGGCCTTAAAACTGGTGAAGCTCATTAATAACGCGGTAAGGGTAAGTAAGCACAATAAAGCAACGGTCACTCGTTTTACTCTTGTTTTTGTTTTTGTTTTTTTAATAGAGCTTTTGATAAGAGCATGCTCGTTATCATCTAATTTAAACAGTTTGTCGTTAAGTAATAGCTGCGCTTCTTGTAGCGGTTTACCTGGTGCTAGGAGGTAAGCATTACTTTTACCTTCATCTATCCAATTTTGTGCTTGGTGATGTAAGCGGCTTTTTACTGCTAGTGCATCTTTGTGATCGCTTATCCACTGCTTTGCGCGCGGCCATTGACGTAATAATGCCTCGTGAGCAAGGCTAAAACAGGCTTCGCCATTTTGTAAATGCGATACAAATAAGCGGCTATCGACCATGGCTTGCACAAGCTCTTTTTGGCTGGTGTTGGTTAATGCTTTCCAGCGGGCTGCGCGGCTAGTGATGGTTTTACCGTCAGGGTTTAGCGTTATTAATTGTGATAACACGCTTTTTAGTTGCAGTTGTTGCGCTTTAGAAAGGCCAATAAATACATCTTCTGCCTTTTTGCCTATGGCGCCCTCAATACCCCCGAGTTTTTTGTAAACACTGTGCAGTAGCTCGTTATTATCACTGCGCTGTAAGTACAGCTCTTGTAATGTGTATTGCAGCATGGGCAATGCATCGGGGTTATTGGCTGTATCGGCACAAAGTATTTCATCCAGTGGTGTTTGGGTTTGCGGGTCATTAGAGAACGTTAAATTAGCGGTTAACGCTGGCAGGCGAATAATTTGTTGAAGCTCTTGGCGGTTTGGCGGTGTTAAATCGTAGTGCGCGCCATGAGCTTTGCCTGCCATTAAACTGGGTTGTTCAACCACTAAAGGGTAAAAGTCGTTACGACACGCACTAAATACAATCACAGTTTTAGAGGTTGCTAAGCGCTCAATAACCGATAAAAAATGGCTGCGCGTTTCGCTACTAAATATAGGAGAAGAAAGCAGTACTTCTAAGCGGTCAATAAATAAAAATAACTGGGGTGTTTTAAGTTGTGTAGAGGCTTTACTAAGTGCAGCTTGTATGGCGTTAATTACGCCATCGATTGTCAACTCTAGTTGCTCTGCCAGTGTTTGCGCGCTTAATCCTTCAAACACAGGCTGGGCGTTTATATCCCAATCAAGCAATGCAGAAGCTAAATCTAAAAAAAGTCTATTTTTATGAACATCTGCAAAGTCGAGTTGGCTATAAGAAATAACCCCAATGCCGTTATAGCCTCGCTCATCTAGCAGTTTTGGTAAAATCCCAGCATTAACAAGCGAAGATTTACCCGTACCGCTAGGGCCAAGTATTAAGCAAAAAGCACGACCAAATTTAACTTGGCTCGATATTCTATTGAGTAACGTTTCTATAGATTGATTGCGGCCAAAAAATAGGTGTGTATCGCTTGGGTTGTAGGCGCTTAATCCTAAAAAAGGAGAGCCACCTTGCCATGTGTTTTCACTTTTTTTTATATCTTCAGCCAGAGGAAACTCAAGTTTTGCAATAACGCGGTAACCACGTTTGCGAATAGTTTCTATGTAGGTGGGTTCACTTGCTTTATCACCGAGGGCTTTTCGTAACTGGGTAATTGTTTTATGCAGCGGGTTATCGCCTACCTCAACATTTTTCCAGCATTGATCTAATAGCTCGTCAGTAGTAACAATTTCGCCTTTTTGGAAGCAAAGATGAACTAACACATCCATGGCTTTTGGTTCTAACTGTTTATTTTTTTCTGCACGCTGAAGAGTATTTGACTGGGGATTGACTTGCCAATCACCTAAATAAAAAGGGCTGCGATTCATAATGGCTCATTATTGTTATTATGTAATTAAAGCGAGTGATTAGCCGACTTTTTTAACCAAGTCTTTATATTACAGATAAAATAACAAACAGATAAGGAGTTTTTACGCAGTAAAAGAAGTTTATTGATGTGGGTAATTCAATATTGAATTACCCACTGGATTTTATGACTATATATCGCTTTTATTTATAGTAATGACGCGTTGAGGGAATGGGATTTCAATATCAGCGTTATTAATTGCTTTATAAACACCGCCATTAATAGCCAGCTTGGTTTCAATAATTTTAGTGGTAGGTACCCAATATCGGTAGCTTATTGTAACACCGCTATCGGCAAAGCGTTCAATACCCACTTGTGATAACGGATTTTGTGCGACTAATTCGTGTGCTTTAAGTACGTCTTCAATAAGGCTAATCGCATTATCAGAGCAAGCACTATAGGCTATATCTATTTCACCTTTGACCAATGAGTAACTAAATGAGTTATGAAGTATTTCACCTACTATGTGCTTATTTGGAATGGTAATTTCTACTTTTTCTTCATTGATTAAAATAGTGTAGCCAAGCTCAATTGTTTTAACTTGGCCGCTTACATTTTTAACTTCAATAGTATCACCAACAACAAAAGGTCGAGTGGCTATAATGGCAAGGCCTGCACCATAGTTAGAAAGCATTCCTTGCAGTGCTAAACCAGCACCTAAAGATGCAGCACCAATGGCAGCTACAAATGGCGTAACGCTGATACCTATTTTGCCAAGTGCAATAATTATAACCATTACAATGAGCAGTACTTTTACCACGCTACTGACAAAGTTAGTGAGCGTAATATCAACGTTATGGCGGGTCATTAACGCAGCTACAAATTTGGCAAGCTTTTGTGCTATCCACAAACCAATGAGGACGATAAAAATAGCGCCAACAATTTGCATACTGTAGGTAACCATATACTCAGTAAGCATGGTGTAATATTTTTCAAACTGTTCGATTTCAGAACTGATCATAAAGCGCTCTATGTTAGGGCTATGTTGTATTTTTCCAACTATAGCAAAATGTTGACTAAAAATGGATATAACAGCGGCACTATAATTGCGGTTAATAAAGCACTTAGCGCCATTGCAACTGAGGAGTAAGCGCCTACTTTTGGATGCTCAGCAATAGCAGCAGCAGTCCCAATTGCATGACAAGCGGTGCCCATGGCAACACCTTGAGATTCGTGATTAAAAATATTAATGAGTTTAAAAAGCATAAAACCAAATAAAGCCCCTAGTAAACCAATAAAAATAACTAAAGCTGCAGCAAGAGAGCTTATACCTCCTAACGAGTTGGTAACAATTAAAGATATTGGGGTTGTGACACTGAGTGCGGCAACAGATGCACTTAGCTGCGCTGGCGCATTAAATAATATGCTTAGTAAAAATGCCACAACGGTTGCGTTAACAATACCTAAGCTACATGTTGCGACTATGAGTAATAAGTTTTTTCGTACGTGTGTAAACTGCTGATATAAAGGAAGCGCTAAAGCGACAATTGCGGGCTCTAATAACCCGCTTAGTAATTTGCTGTGCGTGGCAAATTGCGTATAAGGCAAATTTAGGTTAACGAGTAATAAAGCGATAATACTAATACTTAAAAATACGGGGTTAGTGAGCGATTTAAATACGCTGCTTTTTATACTTTGGTTTACGGCCCTTAGTGCTAAAAACAATACAATAATAAAAGGAATACTTAGCCACCATAAATTAGGCTGTAGCTCTGAAATAGCGGAAAAAGTAAAATCAGTCATTATTTTCTTTTCCCTTAAAGTACGCAATTACACTGCTAACAAGCAATAAGGTAGTTATAGGGACTAGCACCACAACTGAGGCTAAAAATGCCCATTGCGATTTTATAAGGCCGAGATGTTCAATAAATCCCACGCCTGCAGGAATGAAAAATATAGGCATAATATTTAAAATAGGGGAGGCGCATGGCTTTACATGTTGCTCTTTTACAATTCCCGATAAGAGTAAAACTAATAAAATAACCATAGCAAGTAACGGTGCAGGAAAGCTTCCACCAATAAAGTGCATAACGAGTTTAGCGAAGGCTAAACAGAGTAAAATAATAGCGCTACTGAGCAGATATTTCATCAAAGTGGCTCACAGAAAAAATAAGAGCTTAACTTTAACAAATCAGACTCTTTTATGCATTGTGCAATAGTCTACCAGTGCTTTGTATTTGCGTAGGTTATATCCGCTTTTCCTTTTGCTTTAGCAATGGCTTTTTTAGTATTTGGGTTTAGCAGTAAGCGAATTTGGCTTAAGGTTTCTTTCGCGAGTATTTTTCGTTGGTTTGGTTTATAGCTAAGTTGTGTAACACGTTTAATAGCAGCAAGCGTATCGGGTGAGCGTTCGAGTAATGTATTGAGCATGTTTTGCGTGGCTTGTTGAGTATCATCGGTAAGTTTAGTAACCAAACCTAGCTCATTTGCTTGTTGTGCAGTGATTGGGTTTGCGTGGCTTGCAAGCCAAAGTGCTTGGTCGCGCTTAACTAAACCGCTCATCATTACATTTGCACCCATATCGGGGCACAATCCCCAACGCGCTTCCATAATGGCAAGTTTGGCATCAAGATGAACAACCCTGTAATCGGCACCCAACGCTATTTGTAATCCCCCTCCTAAACAGTTGCCATCAATTTGTGCAATAACAGGCACGCTCAGTGACTGCCAGCCTAATACTACTTTTTGCGCTAAGTTTTGATTGCCAGGTAACCATTTGAACAATAGTTTTATTATATTCAATGGTGCCGCCATGACAGCTGATATATCAAGGCCTGCACAAAAATGCTCGCCATCGCCTTTTATTACTACAGCACGAATACTGCGATCTCTTTTTATATTTTTAATAGCTTTGTTTAGCTCTACAAACATTTCAAAGCTTAATGCATTTTGTTTTTTTGCTCTGCTAAGCGTGACGGTTGCAATGCCATTTTGTTTTTCTAGTTTTATCATTACACACTCCTCTGACCTGTTAGTTGAGCTTATGTTGTTATAAGAATTAAGTAAAGTGACGGTATTTTTTAAATAAATGGAATTTATTGCTAAAGCTGTAGTCTTAAAGGGTTAGATTCAGATGAGAAAAAGCTAAACAATTCGGACCTAAGATAATAAAAATATTTTACGTTGTTATTTTAACTAAAATAATAAAAGTAATCTTTATATTCAATAGGTTAGGTTAATTGTTGTTTGTCGTTTTAGTTGTATGCTGAATAAAGCATGACTCGGTTACAAAAAAGTCAGTGTTTTACGCTTTTTTTTATCAAAATGATGATGAGATTTGATAATATAGCGCAACTTAAAAGCTTAAGGTTAAGCATATATGTCTGGTCCACGTTTATATACGGTAGAAGAAGCGACTCACCAAGCTTATGATATTTTTTTAGAGCTAGCGCCAAATAACTTGAGTGATAAAGATGTTGAAGACTTTAATGAGTTTAGAGAAGACCTAGGCTTTATTGAAGAAGATGAGCCAGACGAACAGTGGCAAGACTTTGTAGCCCTTGAGATAGAGCCAGAGCATTTTATTCAGGTGCTGGTTGGTTTAGAATTTGAAAATGATGATGTTTTATTTGCTAAAATTTTGATTAGTCGTGATAAAGATGCTCCGTTTTGTCATATTCTATGGAAAGAGAGTGAATAAGCAATACTGCTTATTTTTATAATTGTGTGCAGAGAGAGTGTTGTGCGTAAGTATTTATTTTTAATTTTTCTAATAATTAGCAGCCCAAGTTGGGCCGTTGATCCATTTGAAGATTTTCATGAATATGGCAAGCTCTCTGATGAAGAAATTCATGAGTTACATAAAGGTGAAATGTTTTACGGTGATACTGAATTTGGCTTTATTGTGAGCAAAGGTAACACCAATTCGACCAGTTTTAAGCTCAAAGGTAATTTATACCAAGATTTTGAAAAATGGCGCAATCAATTCAAAATAGACTCTCTTTATAAGCGCGACGAGAATGATGAAAGCGGCGGCAGTGATGTTACAGCTAATCGTATCTTTGTATCAGCGCAAGGTAATTATAAAGTAGGCGTTAAAAATTCATCTTTTTTTATATACGGTGATTACGAAGAAGATCAGTTTAGTGGGCTTAATTTTAAAAGCACGGTAGCAACAGGCTATGGTGCGCGCGTGTATCAAGGCTCTAAAAACAAAGTAGATATTGATATAGGGCCTGGTTTATATCGTTCAGTAGCTGACGATGATTCGGATGTGAGCGAGGATGAAATCAATAAAACGGGTTACTTAGTACGTGTTGCAATGCAGTGGGAACGTTTGGTTTCTAAGCGTACTCGTTTTAATCAAGATGTGAGTATAGAGCAGTCGCTCTCAGGTCTTAATTCTCGTTTAAAATCTGAAACCGCACTGATAAGCCAAGTGATTGGCGCCGTCTCACTCAAATTTACCTACATGTATCGTTATAATTCAAAACCCGAAGATGATAAACTCAAGTTTGACTCAGAGCTGAGTGCTACATTGGTGTACAGCTTTTAAGTATTTATTTAATTTAGAGAATATTATGTATCAGCATAAACAGTATGCAGTGTTTATCTTTTTTGTATTAGCGTGGATAGGCGGTTTTGTAGCCCTTGCATGGAACTTGTTAGGCGCTGATGGACCTTTAATGATATTTGCTGGGATTTTAGTGCTGGTGGGCTTTTTGTTCCATGGTCTAACAGTTAAAGTAGATGATAAAAAAATTAGCTGGGCGTTTGGTCCTGGCGTTGCAGGGCAGAGTATTGAGCTTGGCGAAGTAGTAGAAGCTAAGGCAGTTCAAAACTCTTACAGACACGGTATTGGTATGCGAATTACTCACGATGGTTGGGTTTATACAGTATCTGGCTTTAGTGCAATACAGCTAACGCTTAAAGATGGCACTTTGTATCGAGTTGGCACAAACGATCAAAAAGGTTTACTAGCCGCACTAAAAGAAAAGAATGTATCAATCGCGCTACCTAGTAAGGCAAAAACTGAAACGGTTAAGCGCAACAATATGATATAAAAAAAGCGCCCTAGGCGCTTTTTTACTTGGTTTAACAGTGTATTAGTGGTCGTGACCACATCCACCTTCACCATGTACATGACCATGAGTGAGTTCTTCTTCGGTTGCATCACGTACTTCTAGTATTTCTACATCAAAGTTAAGTGTTATGCCCGCAAGTGGGTTATTACCATCTACAATCACTTCTTCATCTTGGATATCGATGATCATTACTGATTGGTCACCATCATCTGTTGATGCACGAAATTGCATGCCGACTTCAATTTCCATACCTTCAAACATTGACTTAGGTACAGCTTGCATTAGGTTATCGTGGCGTTCGCCATAGCCTTCATCAGGTTCAACTTTTACGCTAAGTGTGTCGCCTGGTTGTTTGCCTTGCAAAGCATTTTCTAGGCCTGAAATTAAGTAGCCGGTACCAATAATAAAGTGTAGTGGCTCACCACCAAACGAGTTATCAATGCTATTGCCATCATTATCCATTACCGAATAATGCATTTTTACCACTTTGTTTGCCGCAACGATCATAGTCATTCCTATTTATTCATCTTCAAGAGAGTAGGGTAGAGGCAGAATGCTTAGCTCTACCTGAGGTATGTGTTTTGCACGAAGTACCTGAGTTACATCAGTATCGTTTGGCAACACAACAAGGCCTATTAATTTATTTGTTTGTTCATTAAAGCTTTGTGCAATAAGTTTACCCGCACGGCGCCAATTTTCGCCCAATTGGGTTTCTAAATCAGGCTCTGAAAGTATCCCTTCGCTTTGCCCTGAAACGATATACATTGCACGCTTATTTTTACCTAGGTACTTCATGCGGGCGACAGTTTCTTGACCTGTGTAACACCCTTTTTTAAAGCTTATACCGCCAATCGCGTGCAGGTTTACCATTTGAGGAACATACTCGCCAATGGCTTCTATACTTAATTGAGGCTCACCTGCAAGCATAGATGCTTGTTGCCATGGGGCTTCATTATCAAGCGTAGATACGTCATCAGGCATATCAAATTGGCTATCAACCATTAATAATACACGGTTGTTAGCTAATTTTAATGCTTTACCGTGGGTAAAATCACACGCGCTTGTATCACTTTTAAAGTTAATATCAAGTTGTGCAAGTACAGCAGATAAATCATTACCTATTAAGCCAATTAAACGCTTTGAGGATGTACTAATATCAACGTTTGCAAATACAGCATATTTTTTAAGCTCAGCTAAGGATTTTTCAATTTCAGCTTTACTACCTGCAAGGTAATAATTATCTTGGTAAGAAAATAGTTGAAATACACCCCAAAGCTTGCCTTTGGCGCTGCAATGACCAGTCCATAAATAATTACTGCTGGTTAATTTATTAATATCTTGAGTGATTTGCCCGTGTAAATAGGATAATTTATCAGCACCGCAGAGGCTAATAAGCTGATGGGATAGCGGACATGCATAAACGCTCGACATAAAAACCTTCTTTGCAATATAAATGAAGTGACATAATAACGCAGTTGTTACGTATGGTACAGACAAGCGCTTATTGGTGCGGGTTTATTCTTTAATGAGAGATTAATAGCTGCTAAATAGGCTTGTGTTTGTTAAACTCGAGTCAATTAAGTATGAGGTTTAAAATGGTTGAAATTCATAGTAAAGCACGTATTCGTTGGGCTTGCCGTCGTGGCATGTTAGAGCTAGATGTTTTGTTTATGCCGTTTGTAGAGGAAGCATACGATTCTTTAAACGCAGAGCAGCAAGCTATTTTTCAGCGTTTACTAACAGAAGAAGATCCTGATTTATTTGCATGGTTTATGGGTCATCAAGAATGTAAAGATGAGCAACTAAATGGCATGATTAAACTGATTCTAGATCGAGTTCGTGTATAGATTTACGGTTACAGAAAATAAACCAGACCACAAATCAGTTGTGGTCTTTTTTTGTATGCTTGCTTTAGTATTGTGTCTGTTTTTAAGTTCAATTACAGCAATGGTTTTTTGTATAATTGTAAATGCATTAACTGGGCTGTTGGCTTGGCGCAAAATTTTAGCCGCGCACCCACCTCAAGGTGTAATAATTTTAGAGCCGAACCAGTTTAGATTTGAAAGTACTACGTTAAAAATTCAAGGCGAGATAAGCGTTAAAAGTCGTTTATTTGGCAATAGTGCTTGGTTGTACATAAAAGGCTTCAGTACAAACCATTGGCTAATAATATCAGCCAATGGTGTCGATGAACAAAGCTTTGTAAGGTTAAAACGGGCGTTACTTAACGCGGCGTTAAAATAGTTGGTTTTGGGTTTTTATTTTTTTTGGGATAGTCAATAGTATAATGCAGACCTCGACTCTCTTTACGCTCCATTGCACTTCTAATAATTAATTCAGCCACTTGCACTAAATTACGTAACTCTAACAAGTTATTGCTCACCCTAAAGTTCGCATAGTAATCATGTATTTCTTGCTGCAATAATTCAACGCGATGAAGCGCACGCTCCAAACGTTTAGTTGAGCGTACAATCCCGACATAATCCCACATAAATAGGCGTAACTCATGCCAGTTATGGGTAATAACAATTTCCTCATCAGAGTTACTAACGCGGCTTTCATCCCAATGTGGTAGTGCGATAGGCTCAGGGGCTCGTTCAATTTTACTTAATATATCTTTCGCAGCAGCGTGGGCAAATACGATACATTCTAATAATGAATTACTTGCCATACGGTTTGCACCATGTAGGCCAGTGTAAGCCACCTCACCTATAGCATATAAGTTATCTAAATCGGTTTTACCGTTAAAGTCAGTCATAACTCCACCACAGGTATAGTGAGCTGCGGGAACTACTGGAATTGCTTCTTTTGTTATATCAAGTCCTACACTTAAGCATTTTGCGTAAATAGTAGGAAAGTGTTCAATAATAAATTCTTTATCTTTATGGCTAATATCAAGGTATACGCACTTTGCACCAAGGCGTTTCATTTCAAAATCAATCGCACGAGCCACTATGTCGCGAGGAGCAAGCTCTTCACGGCTATCAAAGTCTTTCATAAACCGAGTGCCATCAGGGCGTTTTAAATAAGCCCCTTCTCCGCGCATAGCCTCGGTAATTAAAAAGTTTTGTAATTCTGGATGATAAAGGCTTGTAGGATGAAATTGATTAAACTCCATATTTGCAACTTTACAGCCTGCGCGCCACGCCATTGCAATGCCATCACCACTTGAAACGTCTGGGTTTGACGTATACAAATACACTTTACTCGCGCCACCCGTTGCAAGGGCTACAAATTTAGCTGAAATAGTTTCTACTTTTTTAGCTTTTTTGTTCCACACATACATACCTTCAATGTGTGAGCCTGTTTTTCCGGCACTTTTATCCGTGATTAAATCAATAGCGTTGTATTGCTCTAAGAGCGTTATATTCTTATGAATTTTTACTTGGCTAATAAGCGTAGTTTGCACAGCTTTGCCTGTTGCATCAGCTGCATGCAAAATACGACGATGGCTGTGACCGCCTTCACGTGTTAAATGAAAACGCTCTTTTCCTTTGCTATCAAACTCCATATCAAAGGGTACGCCTTGGTCGATTAACCACTGTAGGCAATCGTGAGCATTGCTGGCAGTATAATGAACAGCGTCTCTGTCGCATAAACCGCCGCCCGCATCGAGCGTATCTTCAACATGAGATTCTATGCTGTCGTTTTGTTTATCAAATACAGCTGCTATACCACCTTGGGCATATAAAGTAGAACCTTCTGTAAGCGCTCCTTTACTGATCACGGTAACGTTACAATAATTAGCTAGAGATAATGCAAGTGATAAGCCTGCTGCGCCGCTACCTATAATAGCGACATCTGCAATGTGATGTTTATTTTGGTTCATGTCAGAGGTACTTTGCGGTTACAATGCTCATATAGAGCAATATTTGTTTTTAATATCTGTAGTTGTACCATATTTGTCATACTACTACGTAGTGATTTTAAAGGCTTAGCGCCGTTATTTATCATCTATTTTATAAAAAAATAATATTAAGCAGAACTTTTTATTCATGTCGGGGTCAGAGTATTTGTGAACAATAACGACAATATGAATAACAAGCAAAAATCAGACATAGGAGTACCGGCTCGAATGAGCGAGCAGGAATTAGATTTAGTGCTAGTAAAAAGGGTCCAGCAAGGAGATAAAAACGCCTTCAACCTATTAGTGAAGAAGTATCAAAACAAAATTGCAGGTTTGATCTCACGTTATGTATCAAACCAAGGCGATATTGCTGATGTAGCACAAGAGGCTTTTATTAAAGCTTACCGTGCACTTCCCAACTTTAGAGGTGACAGCGCCTTTTACACGTGGTTATACCGTATTGCCGTTAATTGTGCTAAAAATTACTTAGTAGCCCAGGGCCGTAAACCGCCAGCTAATGATATAGACGCTGAAGACGCTGAATTTTATGACTGCGGTGATTCGATGCGATCAAACGCATCCCCTGAAAATTTACTACTGAGCGAAGAAGTTCGCGCTGTAATTTTTAATACAATTGATAGTTTGCCTGAAGAGCTTAAAACCGCAATCACTCTTAGAGAAATCGAAGGGATGAGCTATGAAGAAATAGCCGTGGTAATGGATTGCCCCGTCGGGACTGTGCGTTCGCGTATATTTCGTGCCCGAGAAGCAATTGATAACAAATTAAACCCATTAATAGGCGAGTCTTAGTATGACAAAAGCACACCTTAACAAGTTAGATAACGAAGCGTTATCGGCATTACTTGATGGCGAACAACATCTAACTGATGCAATAATTGCAGAGCAAGACGTTACTACGTTCGGCCGTTATGCGTTAATTGGTGATGCAATGCGAGCTCAAAAAAATAATAACGACATTCATATTGATATTAGCGACCGCGTTGCATTAGCACTAGAAAGCGAGCCTGTTTATGCTGACTTTAATAAACCAAAAACACAGCCTCAAGCAATCACAGAGACAGTGCAAGATAATAAAGTAGTGGCTTTTAATTGGCGCAAGCCTGTTGCTCAACTAGCGATTGCTGCCAGCGTAGCCATGTTTGCTATTATGGGAGTAAATACGCTACCTCAAAATGATCCTCAGCAAAATGAAATTCCCTTGCTGCAAACAACACCCCTAACAGGTATGGCTTCACCGGTTAGTTATTCATCAGCAGCGCCTGCGCTTGAAAATGCAGAGCTAGGTTTACGTGAATTACAACAGCAACGTATTGGTGCATTAGTTCTTGAGCATCAACGCCAAGCACGAGTTGCGAATTCTTTAGAAACAGCGCAAACTAATACCAAAGCGTCTGAGGAAAAAAACTAATTAAATGAAAGTAATCACTTTTGTTCTGTCGTTGGTAGTAAGCTTTAATGCATTTGCCAACGACACAAATCCTGCCAAAGATTTATTACTAAAAATGGCTAATGCCGTTCACACCCGTAATTTTGACGCTTCGTTTGTGGTTGTCAAAGGTAAAACAATGGAGCCCTACCGATGGGTGCATGCTTTACAAGGTGACACAGAACTTGAGCATTTAAGTTTACTTAACGGTGCTGGGCTTGAAATGGTCCGTATTGACAACCAAGTTACTTATTTTGAACCTCAGTCAGAACCATACTCCCTAAAAACAGATTCAATAGCGGGTCCAATCCCTGAAGTGCTTTTTAAAGATATAGATCGCTTAAGCGCGCACTATGATTTTGTACTAGGCGGGAAAGGTCGTATTGCAGGGCGTGCTGCACAACTAGTTCGCATAGAATCTAAAGACGAGTATAAATATAATTATTGGATTTGGCTGGATATGGAGTCGTCGTTGTTACTAAAAGCCGCGTACGTTAACCATGAAGGTGAGGCCTTAGAGCAGTTACAGCTTACTCACATTAGTGTGACAGAGCAGCCAGCAGGTATGTTACTAGAAGTGCTCAATCGAAACTTTCCAACGCCTTTACCAAACGATGCACTTATAAACGAAGACAGTACAGCTACTAACTGGCAAATTAGTTGGTTACCGGATGGCTTTGAATTACTAAAATCAGACAGACATAAGCTCGATTTAAATAACGAATTAACAGACTATTACTTGTTCTCTGATGGTTTTGTTGAAATTTCGGTATTTATACAACGTCCTTTACCAGGCAAGCGTTTAAGCGGTGCATTAACCTCTGGTGCAACGACGGTATATGTACATAACGGCGGTAATTTTGATGTATCGGTTGTTGGTAATGTACCGAGTATGACTGCAAAAGCAATTGCAGAGTCAGTAACTCGCGCCTTATAAACGATTTGTAAGGATTGTTATGATTGAACAAACCCTCACTGTTGTGGCCATTAACGGCCACATTGCAGACTTAGAAGCAGAACAAAAGCAAGCGTGTGCAGGCTGTAATGGTCGTTGCGGTTCACAAGTATTTAGTAAATTATTTGGCACAGCTAAAAAAACACTCCCCTATAAATTTGACTCATCTGTTGTGGTAGGTCAAAAAGTTACGTTGTCGTTAGATGACAGTCACGTTGTTAAACATGCTTTTGCTGTGTACATGCTTCCGTTATTTTTAAGCCTTATTTTTGCTTTAACAACATCTGAACTTTTTAAAGTTACAGAAGGCTGGCAAATTCTAGCAGCAGCTTTTGGTGGTGTTTTTGGTTTTTTTATAGCTAAAACACGAGTTAAATCGCTTAAACACGATATAAAAGTAATAAAAATTCATCCTATTAGTATTCCTTTAACTCAAATAGATGGTGATTGACGCCAATTAAATGTAAAATTGCCGTTTTATACCAAAGTAACTTGGAAATACAGGGAACCATGGTTTTAAAATTATTTTATCTGATTGAGTTGTTTGAGTTAACTAGTCGTAACTTTTTGTTATTTAAAGAATAAAATAGTTTTAGCCTACCTTAAAAAGTGTAAGTTGAGTCTGTAATTTACAAACTGAGCTTATGGCATCCTAAAGCAAGTATTTTCAAGTCACTTAGGTATTCATATTTAGTCCATTAAAATAGAAGTATAGAATCCAGTTTATGAAGCATATCCGTAATTTTTCGATCATCGCCCATATTGACCATGGTAAATCGACCCTTTCAGATCGTTTGATTCAAGTTTGTGGCGGTTTAACCGACCGTGAAATGCAAAAACAAGTTTTGGATTCAATGGATATTGAGCGCGAACGTGGTATTACCATTAAAGCGCAAAGTGTGACGTTGAATTATAAAGCGAACGATGGCGAAACTTATCAACTTAATTTCATTGATACTCCAGGACACGTTGATTTTACATATGAAGTATCGCGCTCTTTAGCTGCATGTGAAGGTGCACTACTCGTTGTTGATGCAGGCCAAGGCGTTGAAGCACAAACATTAGCTAACTGTTACACCGCTATTGAAATGGAATTAGAAGTAATTCCAGTACTTAATAAAATCGATTTACCGCAAGCGGATCCTTTGCGCGTTGCAGAAGAAATTGAAGAAATTATTGGTATTGATGCCCTTGATGCAGTGCAATGTAGCGCTAAAACGGGTGTAGGTATTGCCGAAGTTCTTGAAATGATTGTTAGAGATGTTCCGCCGCCAGTAGGCGATACAGATGGACCTCTGCAAGCACTTATTATCGATTCTTGGTTTGACCCATACCAAGGCGTTGTATCACTAGTGCGTATTAAGCACGGTGAATTACGCATTGGCGACAAAATAAAAATAATGTCGAACGAGCATATACATACTGCCGACCAAGTGGGTGTGTTTACACCTAAGCAAACTAACACCGGTATTTTAAGAACCGGTGAAGTAGGATTTGTTATTGCGGGTATTAAAGAGATACATGGTGCACCAGTAGGTGACACTATTACTCATCAAAAAAATGCGGCTCCACTTCGTTTACCTGGCTTTCAAAAAATTAAGCCTCAGGTTTATGCAGGTATGTTCCCAATTGCATCAGATGAGTATGAATCATTCCGTGATGCGCTTAATAAACTAAGCTTAAACGATGCGTCGTTATTCTTTGAACCAGAGAATTCAACTGCATTAGGTTTTGGTTTCCGCTGTGGCTTTTTAGGTATGCTACACATGGAAATCATTCAAGAGCGTTTAGAGCGTGAATACGATATTGATTTAATTACAACGGCACCTACGGTAATCTATGAGATAGTTACTAAAGAAGGTACATTTCAGATTGATAACCCGTCTAATTTACCTGCAGTAAACGATATTGTAGAAATTCGTGAGCCGATTGTTGAAGCTAATATTTTGGTACCACAAGAATACTTAGGTAATGTTATTACTCTGTGTATTGAAAAACGTGGTAGCCAAACAAAAATGACTTATCACGGAAAGCAAGTAGCTGTTACTTACGAGCTACCTATGGCTGAAGTGGTAATGGACTTTTTTGATAAATTAAAATCAACAAGCCGTGGTTTTGCGTCGCTTGATTATAACTTTAAACACTTTCAAACATCAGATATGGTGCGTGTTGATATTTTGATCAATGGAGAGCGCGTTGACGCACTTGCGATAATTGTTCACAGAGACGGTGCGCAGTCTCGTGGTCGTCAATTAGCTGATGCACTAAAAGAACTTATCCCACGTCAAATGTTTGATATTGCGATTCAAGCAGCGATTGGACAACATGTTATTGCCCGTACTACGGTAAAACAGTTACGTAAAAACGTAATTGCTAAGTGTTACGGTGGCGATGTGAGTCGTAAGAAAAAGTTACTTAAAAAGCAAAAAGATGGTAAAAAACGTATGAAGCAAGTAGGTAATGTTGAAGTGCCTCAAGAAGCGTTTTTAGCTATTTTAAAAGTTGGTAAATAAAAACAAAGGATTATAAATGGCTGGTTATTTTTCAGTTTTATTGGTGCTATTAACCTTAGGCTCAGGCTTAATATGGTTAATAGATCACTTAATGTATGCACCTAAAAGGCAAGAGCGCTTAGCGATAGCGCAAAGGTCTGCTGGAGCGCCGTTAGATGAAGAAACTGCGGCATTAATTGCACCAGAACCAGTACTAACAGAAACAGCAAAGTCGATTTTTCCAATGATTGCTGCAATTACTATTTTTAGATCGTTTATTTTTGAACCATTTCAAATTCCATCAGGTTCAATGATGCCAACATTATTAGTGGGCGATTTTATTTTAGTGCAGAAGTATTCATATGGTATAAAAGATCCTGTTTGGCGTACTCAATTAGTTGAGATGGACGAGCCTGAACGTGGTGATATTGTTGTTTTTAAGTTTCCTGGTAATGAAACAATTGACTACATTAAAAGAACAATAGGGTTACCCGGCGATAAAGTCGTATACCGCGATAAGCACCTATATATTCAGCCAAAGTGTGCTGAAGGTGAATTAAGCCGCAGTAACCTACAATGTGGTGAGTACAACAAAATTGACATGGAAGTGAAAGATAGAGGCGAATTTATGCTAGAAGGCATGGAATCGGTTCGAATAAATGAATCGCTCACAGAAGATGGTCACGATATTTTAATTTACCCTGAGGTTCCAGAGAAAAAAGGTCGTTACTTTAGACAAGCTGGTACTCGCACCGATGAGTGGGTTGTACCCGCAGATCACTATTTTATGATGGGTGACAACCGAGATAATAGTGAAGATGGTCGATTTTGGGGATTTGTACCAAAAGAAAACTTGGTGGGGAAAGCTGTCTTTATATGGATGAGTTTTGAATTTGAGAATGGCCCTGACGATATTTTACCAGGATGGGTTCCAACTGGTGTTCGCTTTGAACGCCTAGGTAATATTCAGTAACAATGAAAAAAATGTAACAGAGTTATACAACAAAATCGGCTATGAATTTGCTGATCAAGGTTTACTTGAACAGGCAATGACGCACCGCAGCCACAAAGGTCAACATAATGAGCGTTTGGAGTTTTTAGGCGACTCAATTTTGAGCTTTGTGATTGCGAACGCACTTTATGCCAAATTTCCTAAAGCACGTGAAGGCGATTTAAGTCGCATGCGTTCTACACTTGTACGTGGTCAAACTCTTGCTGAGTTTGGACTTGAATTTGGTCTGGGTGATTATTTACGCTTGGGTCCGGGCGAGCTTAAAAGTGGCGGGTTTCGTCGCGAGTCAACGCTTGCCGATGCAGTAGAAGCAATTATTGGTGCTGCATTTTTAGATTCAGGAATTGACCGTTGCGGCGAGCTAATATTGGCGTGGTACGAATCACGCCTGGATGCTATTTCACCAGGGCTTAATCAAAAAGATCCGAAGACCCTGCTGCAAGAGCATCTACAAGGCCGTAAGTTGCCTTTACCTGGCTACACAGTTGTTGATACACAAGGTCAAGCGCACAATCAAACATTCACGGTTGAATGTATTGTTGATGGAATGGATAGCATAATTTCTGTTGGTAGCTCGCGCCGAAAAGCCGAACAAAAAGCTGCTGAAAAAGCATTGAAGATAATTAAAAATGAATCTTGATACCCTAATAAAACATCGCGAAGGTGATGTAGATACGTTTTGTGGCATGGTCGCAATTGTAGGACGTCCAAACGTTGGTAAATCAACTTTACTTAATGAAATTATTGAGCAAAAAGTAAGCATTACCTCACGCAAACCGCAAACAACACGCCATCGTATTATGGGTATTCATACCGAAGGTAAACACCAAGCGGTTTATATTGATACGCCAGGGCTTCATGTTGAAGAAAAACGAGCCATTAACCGCTTAATGAACCGTGCCGCGTCTAGCTCTATTGGTGATGTTGAGCTTATTATTTTTGTAGTTGAGGGCACTCATTGGAATGCCGATGACGATATGGTACTAAATAAAGTATCGCAAAGTGGTAAGCCGGTATTATTGGTTATTAATAAAATAGACCAAGTTAAAGACCGTGACCTTGTACTGCCTCATATGAAGTGGTTAGGTGATAAGTTTGATTTTGTTGCCATCATGCCAGTATCGGCAACGCAAGGTAAAAATGTTGATTTAATCAAAGCAGAAGTCACTAAACGCTTACCTCCTTGTGAATTTTACTTTCCTGAAGATTATGTAACTGACCGTTCAATGCGCTTTATGGCAGCTGAAGTAATTCGTGAAAAGCTAATGCGTTTTATGGGTGAAGAACTACCGTATTCTGTGACTGTTGAAATTGAGCAGTTTAAATGGCAAGACAACGGTATTTGGCACATCAATGGGTTAATTCTTGTTGAGCGCGAAACACAAAAACGCATGGTTATTGGTAATAAAGGCGAAAAGCTAAAAACCATTGGCCGTGAAGCTCGTAAAGACATAGAAGAAATGCTTGATAACAAAGTGTTTTTAGAGCTTTGGGTTAAAGTTAAGTCTGGTTGGGCTGATGATGAACGTGCCCTTAGAAGCCTAGGTTATGGTGAAGACTAAACGCATAAGCAGCATAGTTTATGGATAGCGACTTCTACACTGCTTATTTGTTGCATCGACGTCCTTATAGTGACTCCCAAGTGATGCTCGATATGTTAGTAGAAGGCGTTGGTCAGCTAAGAATGCTGGCTCGAATTAGTGGTCGCCAGGCCACTAAACATAAAGCACAACTTCAGCCATTTCAGGCACTCCTTGTTAATTACAGCGGCAAGTACGATTTAAAATATATCAATAGGTTTGAACTGCATGGTAACTCGCACTTTTTAAAGGGCGATGAGCTTTATTGTGGTTTTTATTTGAATGAGCTGACTAATAGGGTTGTTCCTGTTAATGAGCCAATTGAACAAGTATTTGAGCTATATAAATCTCATCTAGGAAATTTAAACAGCGGCGCTAATCTTCAAGCGGTACTTCGTTCTTATGAATTTCAATTATTAGAACTACTCGGTTATGGTGTCGATTTTAATTTTGATGCCAGCGGTGAGCCAATAGATGAAAAGCAAACGTATAGTTATTTTTCTGAGGTTGGATTTTTAGTGCAAGAAGATACACGCTCTGGTTTTAGCGGTTTTCAGCTTAATGCGATAGCGAATCATGACTTTAGCCAAGCTGATGTGCTATATGTGGCAAAACAATTAAGTCGATATTTATTAAAGCCTTTGTTAGGTAATAAGCCATTAAAAAGCCGCGAGTTATTTTTGGCTTCTCAATAAACGTAATTTTACAGGTAAAATAATGAAAGATATTCTTTTGGGTGTAAACGTAGATCATATTGCAACGCTTCGCCAAGCGCGTGGAACTAACTACCCAGATCCAGCACATGCAGCAAGTGTTGCTGAGCACGCTGGTGCAGACGGCATAACGATTCACCTACGTGAAGACAGACGCCATATTCAAGATCGTGACGTTTATGTGATGGCTAAAACCATTCAAACTCGTATGAACCTTGAAACAGCTGTTACTGATGAAATGATTGCAATTGCACTCGACATTAAGCCCGAATACGTATGCCTAGTACCTGAAAAACGTGAAGAATTAACAACAGAAGGCGGCTTAGATGTAGCGGGCAATATCGAAAAGATAAAAGCTGCCACTAAAACGTTAACCGACGCAGGGATTAAAGTATCGCTATTTATTGATGCAGACAAAGCACAATTAGATGCAGCAAAAACATGTGGTGCACCTTATGTAGAAATACACACGGGCGCGTACGCTGATGCAACAAATGATATTGATTTACAAAAAGAGCTTGAACATATTCGTCAAGGTGTTAAATACGCAGCGAGTTTAGGCTTAATTGTTAATGCAGGACATGGTCTTCATTATCATAACGTAAAACCAATTGCTGCTATGCCAGAAATTTATGAGCTTAATATTGGTCACGCTATTATTGCTCGTGCTTCTATTGATGGACTAGATAAAGCAGTTCGTGATATGAAACGATTAATGATTGAAGCTAGAATCTAAATTTATAGCATAAATCAAATATCTTTAATTTTTAAGCGCGGTTTGTAACCGCGCTTTTTGTATTAAAAAGGTAAATAACAGTCATTGAAGCGACTTTACTTTTAGCGCAGTCAACTACCTGTGTAGCTCAGTTACATTGGCATCTACCAGTAAATTTTTAAGCTCATCTTGTAGCTCAAACAGCTCCGGCTCGATATTATCTAAAATGCAGTTACTTTTGAGTGATGTTTCTATTGTTTCAGCTAATGACTTAAGTTTTGGTACGCCTGTGTAACAGCATGCACCATGAAACTTATGAATAATACTAAGGACTTGCTGGCAATCTTTGTCATCAATAGCTTTAACGAGTAATTTTAGAGTCTCTGGCACGCTCAGTAATAGCATGTTGAGCATTTCTAAGGCTAATTCATTTTTACCGCCAGCCCGTTGCAGTGCTTGGGGCCAATCAATTCGACTGCTTTGAAATGGAGCTGGGCTTTGTGGTATGTCTATTTTAGTTTTATCACGATTTATAGGTGTTTGCGGGCTATGGTCGCTAATAATTTGTTTAAGCATATCTTCATCAATAGGTTTTGTTAAATAACCTTTAAAGCCATCTTTTAATAGCTGTTCTTTTTCGCTATGAAGGGCGTGTGCAGTTACAGCTATAATTGGTGTGTCCTCGTTAAGTGATGATTCCTGTATGAGTTTACAGGCCGTTATGCCGTCCATAATTGGCATTTGAATATCCATAAAAATCACATCGTATTTATGACTTTTACTCAAACTGTATGCTTGTGAACCATTATGAGCGGTTTCTATTATTTCAATCTGTTCACTTAATAAAGTATGCAGAAGCTTTAAATTGGCGTCGTTATCATCAACTACAAGTACTTTAAGTGGAAGTAATTGATGCTCATTTTGCTCAATATTATGTACAGGGTGGTCCAGTCTGTAAGGTGCAGCAAGTAGTTCACATAATTTACGATGATTAAGCGGTTTACTTAAACATGCGTCAGCACCACTTCCTATAAACGCTTCACGCATATTATGCGAAACAGTATTTAGCATCAGGTATAAGTAGTCGGTAGATTCGCGAACTGATTTTATGTAGCCTTTTAATTGCTGCATGTCATCTACAGATGCCATGTGGCCTATTAAACAAATATCGTATTTAAAGTCATTACTTTTAATGGCATCTAAAAAGCTGGTTTCGTTGAAGCATGCTGTAACATTGGTTTGCCATTGAGTTAATAGTGACAAAACAGCATGATGAGTATGTTCGTGAGGCTCTAAATACAAGATGCGTTTACCAATAAGTGATTTACTTGGTAAGTCGTTAGTAAATACATGGTTTGGTAAATTAAACACACTATTAAAGGTAAAGCACGTACCATTACCCGGTGCTGAATTTAGTGTTATGCGGCCATTCATAGCCTCTACTATATGCTTGGTAATAATAAGCCCTAAACCTGTCCCCCCAAATTTACGTGTAATACTTGAGTCGGCTTGGCCAAATGGAGTGAATAACGAATCTTGTTTATCCATTGGGATACCCACACCAGTATCAGTTACCGAAACCAGTACTGAGGCACGTTCGTCATCTAGTAAGCGGAAACTAACATCTACCTTAATAGATCCTTTTTCGGTGAATTTAATCGCATTACTCAACAAGTTTATAAGTACTTGCTTAAATCGAGTGGGATCACCTGTTAAGTCATCAGGCACTTGATGATTAATATAAATAGATAACTCGAGTTGTTTATCGTGCGCACTTGGTGCGAGTAATGTCATAACTTCATTCACTGAGTCACGTAATTGGAACTGTATAGATTCAAGCTCCATTGCGCCGGCTTCTAATTTAGAAAAATCTAAAATGTCACTAATAATAGTCATTAAGCTGTTGGCCGACAGCATAATGGTATCGAGGTAGTCTTTTTGGTGTTTATTAAGTGGTGTTTTATACAATTGACGAGTAAAGCCCATTACGCCATTTAAAGGTGTGCGAAGCTCGTGGCTCATTTTTGCTAAAAAATCAGACTTAACGCGATTAGCATCCTGTGCTTCTTTTTTAGCAAAAGAGAGCTGAATATTTTGCGTTTCGTATTGTTCGAGTGTTTCGCGGTAGTCGCTAGTTGCCTGATCAATATTTTTTTGCATTTCGTCTTTTTGCATCACCATTGTGTGAGCAATCGTATTTAAGCCTTCACGAAGTAACTCAAATTCACCTATCATGTTGTCGTTAAGCCCTGTACTTCTTTTTCCTTCAACAAGTTTGTCAGTTGCAAGTACTAACTTATTAAGCGGTATCATAAACATACGGCTTAACCTAAAAGCTAAAATAGCGGCAAGTACAAGAGATAAAATAATTACAACGCCAGTGACCAGTAATGCGCGCTGTTGGCCAATAATTGCTTCATCTTTATTTAGCTGCAAAATAACAGTGCCCAAAGGGCTTTGAAATGCAGGCGAATCCCATTTTGTATCATAGGTTAAATGATTAATAATAGGCGTGAAAAATGTTATGAGATCCTCAGACTCTTGCACTTTAGTTGTGAGCAGGTTTTGTAATGACTCTTGGCTAATTAGTTTATTAAAAGAGCGATGATAATTGCTGGTCATTAAAAGTTGGTTATTAACATCAAATATGGCAATTGATTTAATTGCAGGGGAGTGTCTGTTATGCGTAAAACTAATTAAGCGATTGAGTAATTGTTTATTTTTATCAAGTAATGGCTGCTCAAGCGCAATAGCAAGGGGTTCTGAAATCGTTGTCCCTTGCTGATATAAAATTTCATCAAGCTCAATGTAACGATTTATTGTAAAATACCCACCAAGCAACAATCCAATGATCACCGTTGGGATCAGGGTCAAGGTTAAAACAGAATCGCGTAGGCCTAATTTGGTCATAATGGCAGCATTTTTATCATTATTAGTATCTTTTGAGTATATACGGTTCGACACCTATTCTCAAAATATCTACAACCGTCAAAAAGTAATTGTTTTAACCAATATTTATTTAAGGTATGCCAAATGGCACAAATTTTTAAAGCGAAAAAAAACCACTACAACAAAAGTCAGTAGTGCTTGATATAACAACAATGGATCATCAAGGGCGTGGTATCGCAAAATATAACAATAAAGTATGTTTTGTCAGTGGCGCTTTACCTAATGAGCAGGTTAAAGTAACAATCGTTGATGATAAAGCTCGCTACAGTAGTGCAGTAACTCAGAAGGTTATTAAAGCAAGTGATATGCGCGTAGTTCCTTTTTGCGAGCACTACAATCATTGCGGCGGGTGTCAATTACAACACTTAGATGCACGTCAACAAGTTGTTGAAAAACAGACAGCAGTTAATCAATTATTTGAAAAGTTTGCTAAACAAAACAATCTAAATTGGCAAGACCCATTATTAAGTAAACCTAAACATTACAGACGAAGTGCTCGTATAGCGGTGATGTTTGACAAAGCAGCTAAAAAAATGAAGGTGGGTTACAGAGCAAGTGGTTCAAAAAATATTGTAAGTGTTACTAAGTGCGCCATATTAAGTGAAGCATATGCAGACGTATTTACGTTTTTTGATAAAGTGATTAATCAGCATAAAGCGCTGCACTGCATAAGCCATTTACAGTTATGCCAAGGTGATGAGCAAAATTTTGTTGTTATTCGCCATACAAAAGCAATACCAGATGAGATTAAAGCGTTAGTAGTACAAGCCACTACAAATAATCATTATGTCGTTATATGGCAAGATGAAAGTGATGTTATTGATCACTCGCATAGAGCAATGCCGTTTTATTACCTTAAAGAATTTGATCTTAAATTTGAATTTGGTTTAGGTAACTTTATTCAAGTAAATGCACAAGTTAATGAGGCTATGCTAAAGCAAGCCGCAGATTGGCTTAACCTAAGTGGTGATGAAAATATATTAGATTTATTTTGTGGCATTGGTAATTTTTCACTCGTGCTGGCAAAACAAGCAAAAACGGTAATTGGTGTTGAGGGAGTGGCTTCAGCGGTTGCAATGGCAGCTCAAAATGCGCAAACTAACTCTATTGATAATACGCAATTTCATTGTTTTGATTTAACGCAAAAAATTGAAAAAGCACAATGGTTTACTCATAATTTAGATGTGCTCGTACTTGATCCTTCACGCACTGGTGCAATGGCTGTATTAGAGCAATTACCTTTAAAACAGTTTAAAACAATTTTATATGTTTCTTGCGACCCTGTTACCCTAGCCCGTGACAGCGCTATTATTTCGCAAGCAGGCTTTGAGCTTAATAAAATAGGGCTAATGAATATGTTTCCTCATACAGGGCATATCGAAACTATGGCGTTATTTCAACGGAGGTAGAACGCATTATGGTAGCTACACGTCAATCGCATCAACAAGATGAAACAGGTGATTTTGCCGCGCGTCTTAAATCACTCGACCTTTCTACCGAAAGAGCCGAGTTATTAAATCAAGCGCAAGCGCTTTGTATTAACTGCGATAGCCAAAGCCGACAAAATATGGCCATTGAAATGGTTGAGATTTTAGTTGAGTTAAATCTTGATGCTGAATCGCTAGCTACTGCGTATTTAACACCTTATTTTTTGAGTGATTTAGTATCGCTTGAAATTGTTGAGAAGCAGTTAGGTCATAATGTAGCGATGCTTTTAACGGGCGTTGCGCAAATGGCTACCATTAGTACGTTGTCCCATCAAGGTAAAGGCACAGCGCAAGTCGATAATATTCGAAAAATGCTGCTAACCATGGTGGAAGACGTGCGCGCCGTGGTTATCAAGTTAGCTGAGCAGGTGTGTCATTTACGCAATGTAAAAAATGCTGATGAAGAAGAACGGGTTATTGCAGCAAAAGAAACCGCTGATATTTTTGCTCCGTTGGCTAATCGATTAGGTATAGGACAATTAAAGTGGGAGCTTGAAGACTTATCGTTTAGATACCTTCACCCTGATAGATACAAAAGCATAGCTAAACAACTCGACGATAAACGCTTAGCCCGAGAAGCTTACATGGAAAATATGGTTGAGCAGGTTAAAGATCGCCTAAAAGAAGCGGGTATTGAAGCGCAGGTGTATGGACGTCCCAAGCATATTTACAGTATCTACAAAAAAATGGCGCAAAAAAATTACGAGTTTGATCAGCTTTTTGATATTCGTGCAATGCGAGTTGTAGTTGAGCGTTTGCAAGATTGTTACGGCGCATTGGGAATTGTGCACACAAATTGGCGCCATCTTAATAAAGAGTTTGACGATTATGTAGCGACGCCAAAACAAAATGGCTATCAGTCTATTCATACTGTGGTATTTGGTCCTGAAGGGAAAACGGTAGAAATACAAATTCGCACCAGCGACATGCATCAAGATGCAGAGTTGGGTGTGGCTGCCCATTGGATATATAAAGAAGGTGCATTACCAGGTCGTGGCTCAGGCTACGAGCAAAAAATCAGTTGGTTGCGTAAGTTACTTCAGTGGCAAGAAGAAGTGGTTGATGGTGGTGACCTGGCCGAAGAACTTAAAAACCAAGTAGTTGAAGACCGTGTTTATATATTTACCCCAAGCGGCGATATTATTGATTTACCGCTAGGTGCAACACCGCTTGATTTTGCTTATTATATTCACTCAAACGTTGGGCATCGCTGTATTGGTGCAAAAGTATTTGGCAAAATAGTACCATTTACGCACCAGCTTACAACAGGGGATCAAGTAGAAATACTCACCCAAAAGCAGCCTAATCCAAGTCGTGATTGGTTAAATCCGTCATTAGGGTACATTAAATCATCACGTGCGAGAGCTAAAATACACCATTGGTTTAAACAACTCGACCGCGATAAAAACCTCAGTGCTGGTAAAGAAATTCTCGACAGCGAACTACAAAAACTCAATTTAACATACAAAGATTTAGAGCCCGCCATAAAGCGCTTTAATTTTAAAGAGCTTGATGACCTGATGGTTGCGATTGGTGCTGGCGATGTGCGCTTAAATCAAATGCTTAATTTTGTGACCGACCGGACAGAAGATGAGCCGGTAATTCGTATTAAAGCCCCCAGCAAAGTAACCGGTGATAAAAACGGTATAGTGGTTGATGGCGTGGGTAGTTTAATGAGCCATGTAGCTAAGTGTTGTCGTCCAGTACCGGGTGATGAAATTATTGGTTATATAACACAAGGCCGTGGTATTGGTGTTCACAAGGATGATTGCGACTCTTTTAATAACTTAAAGACTCAACACCCAGAGCGCGTAATTTCGGTAAGTTGGTCTGATGACATTAATGGCTCGTATGCATTGAGTATTAAAATTGAAGCAAGTGATAGATCAGGGTTAATACGCGATATTAGTTCAGTCCTAGCTAATGAAAAAGTAAATGTTTTAAACATGAACGTAAATACGGTAGAAGCTAATCAGTTAGCAGTGTTTAACATGCAAATAGAAGTGCATGATTTATCTGGCACTAACCGTGTACTTTCAAAGTTACACCAAATTGAAGGTGTTCACGATGCCAAGCGTAGCCATTAAATATGACTGATAATACCCCCCTGACACAACTGCTTAGTATAATGAAAATATTACGAGATCCTAAGGGCGGTTGCCCGTGGGACCTAAAGCAAGATTTTAAATCTATCGTGCCACATACACTAGAAGAAGCATATGAAGTAGCCGATTGCATTGAATCTGGCAACTTAGGTGAGCTTAAAAATGAATTAGGTGATTTATTATTTCAAATCGTGTTTTATGCGCAAATAGCCCAAGAACAAAACTTATTTGATTTTAATGATGTGATCAATCAGCTGAACGAAAAGCTAACACGCCGTCATCCCCATGTGTTTGGTGACAAAAAAGAGTTAACAGACGAGCAACTGTCAGCGCAGTGGCAGTCAATTAAAGCACAAGAGCGAAGTGAAAAAGCAGATAAAAGTACACCGTCACTTTGGCAAGATATCCCTGTAAATATACCAAGTTTAAGCAAAGCTAAAAAAATTCAGCAACGTGTTGCCTCACTTGGTTTTGATTGGCCTACTTATCATGGGGCACTTGAAAAAGTCAGCGAAGAAGTCAATGAAGTAAAAGAAGCGCTGGAGCATGACCCATATTCAGATCATACCGCAGAAGAACTTGGTGACCTGCTTTTTGCTACAGTCAATGTGGCACGCCATGTAAAACGGGATCCGGAACAACTTATGCGCAGTGCTAATGACAAATTTTCAGCTCGGTTTGAAAAAGTTCAAGCGTATTTAAATGCCCAAGGTAAATGCCTTGATACAGCCACCCTTGAGGAAATGGACAGTGCATGGGATGCGATTAAAAAAGCGAGGTGATTTAGGGCGTGTTGAACTTTATGGACTGAAACGTGTTCAATATAGGGGGATTAAATCGCAGCGTGAGATGTGTAGCCTAGTAGGCTCGGTAACTGCTCCTACGTTACTCTTTTGGATTATATCCGTGTAAAAACAAGTAAAAACCGAGCAAAGCTTCTGCGTCCTGCTCACGACACTTACCTACATCTATTTTGGCAATAAAGAGTTAATCGTCCCAGGAAGGAACTCAAAGGGCAGCGCATGTTTGACATTTATGCTGCGTTTTAGTCTCTTTATAGGGAATAACCACACACCATAGGCTCGCCTTGCCTTACCTAAAAACCAAATAGTCTGCTGCAAACCGAACCACCAAAGATCAACACGCCCTAGTCAATTTACGTACCGTGATCGCCTATTTGTTAAGAGTAACGTATTAAATAACCTGAGCTCTGGATAATAAATCTATCTCGAGCAGCTATTTTCAGCGCTAACTCCGTTGAATTTACTTGCAATAGGCCCGCTATTGAGGCGTAAATTCGCCTTGTTTTCACTGAAAATCTCTGGTTAGAGAAAATAAATTTAAATATCGCCATGATTCAATACGTTAGTAAATCTCTTAACCAGAGTTCAGGTTAAATAGGCTTTATTTTTATAAAAACTCAATTCACTGTTGTAAAGTCAACCTCTAAGATAAACATGTACTTAAATAGTGTGTGTTTTTTGTGCGTGTATTTACACATTTTAGCTGGATTGATTAGCAGCGTTTTGGTACAATTTCGCCCCGTCTTGATGATATACCCTTAGGCTCTTCTTTGGGTGTTATATTCCTTTTAATTCCTGATATTCTAGGGTTCGCATGAGTACAAAATTTATCTTCGTTACTGGCGGAGTTGTTTCTTCGTTGGGTAAAGGTATTGCCGCAGCTTCACTGGCCGCTATTTTAGAAGCCCGTGGCTTAAATGTTACCATTTTAAAGCTGGATCCTTACATCAACGTTGACCCAGGCACAATGAGCCCAATTCAGCACGGTGAAGTATACGTTACAGAAGACGGCGCAGAGACTGACCTTGATTTGGGTCACTACGAGCGTTTTATCCGTACTAAAATGACTAGTCGTAATAACTTCACACAAGGCCGTGTATATGAAGACGTATTACGTCGTGAGCGCCGTGGTGAATACCTAGGTGCGACTATTCAGGTTATTCCACATATTACTAACGACATAAAGCAACGTGTATACGACGGTGCTGAAGGTTATGATATCGCTATTGTAGAAATTGGCGGCACAGTAGGTGATATAGAATCACAACCGTTTATTGAAGCAATTCGCCAGATGGGAACTGAAATAGGCCGCGAACGCGCACTATTTATTCACTTAACACTAGTGCCATTTTTAGGCCCAGCGGGTGAAGTGAAAACAAAACCAACTCAGCACTCTGTTAAAGAGTTACGCTCAGTAGGTATTCAACCAGATATTCTTATTTGTCGTTCAGACCGTAAATTACCAAATAATGAGCGTGCAAAAATCTCATTATTTACAAACGTAGAAGAAAAAGCGGTTATTTCACTACCAGATGTAGACAGTATTTATAAAATTCCAGCGTTATTAAAGTCGCAAGAATTAGATAATTTTGTATGTCGTCGTTTTCACTTAGACCTACCTGAAGCTGATTTAGCTGAGTGGGAACAAGTGCTTTATCAAGAGTCTAATCCTACAGGCGAAGTGACTATTGGTATGGTAGGTAAGTATATTGAACTACCAGATGCTTACAAATCAGTTAACGAAGCATTAAAGCATGCAGGTCTTAAAAACCGTTTAACCATTAATATTCAATATGTAGATTCACAAGACCTTGAAAGCAAAGGTGTTGAGTTGTTATCTAATTTAGACGCTATTTTAGTACCTGGCGGTTTTGGTGGTCGTGGTGTTGAAGGTAAAATATTAGCGGCTAAATACGCGCGTGAAAACAAGGTGCCTTATTTAGGTATCTGTTTAGGTATGCAAGTAGCACTTATTGAATATGCACGAAATGTTGCCGGTCTTACTGATGCTAACTCAACAGAGTTTAATGCAAAGTCTGCTGCACCCGTTGTTGGTTTAATTACTGAATGGCTTGATGCTGAAGGTAATGTTGAAACACGCAGCGAAAAATCTGATTTAGGTGGCACAATGCGCTTAGGCGCACAAAAATGTCATTTAACACCAGGCTCTAAAGTGCATGAAATGTACGGTAGTGATGAAATTGTAGAACGTCATCGTCATCGCTACGAGGTGAACAATAACTTTGTAGAGCAACTAGAAAAAGCGGGTTTAAGCTTTACTGGTTTGTCAGAAGATAAAAAACTGGTAGAAATTATTGAAAATAAAGATCACCCTTGGTTTATTGCCGCTCAATTCCACCCGGAATTTACGTCAACGCCACGTGATGGTCATCCGCTATTTGAAGGGTTTGTAGCAGCCGCTCATATCCACCAAAAAGCGTCATCGTAATTTAAAAAGGCCGTGCTTATTGCACGGTTTTTTTGTTTTAAGGGCTGACTAATACCAACTTTATTAAAAATATGAACATTGTATCGCATTAAATAACTCACTCACTGCGTTAAAATTACTGATATATAACAACTATATGTCATAATTTCGGCCTTGTTATTGAGCTTTTTTTTAGCGCTATAATAGCTCACTAATTTAATGCAATTGGTATAAACTATATAAAACATAGTAAGGTTAGTCGAACTCACCATTTTGGGAATATAGAGGAAACAAGATGTCAAAAATCGTAAAAGTAATCGGTCGCGAAATTATGGACTCGCGTGGTAACCCAACTGTTGAAGCTGATGTACATTTAGCTGACGGTTCATGGGGCCGTGCTGCAGCACCTTCAGGTGCATCTACAGGTACTCGCGAAGCATTAGAGTTACGTGATGGTGACAAAACACGTTATTTAGGCAAAGGCGTATTAAAAGCTGTTGGTTTTATAAATAACGAAATAGCAGACGCTTTAGCTGGTCAAAACGCGTTAGAGCAAAGCGTTGTTGATCAAGTCATGCTAGATTTAGATGGTACCGAGAACAAAGAAAAATTAGGTGCCAATGCAATCTTAGCTGTATCACTAGCTACTGCAAAAGCAGCAGCTCAGTCTAAAAAAGTAGAACTATACGAGCACATTGCTGATTTAAACGGCACACCGGGGGTTTACTCTATGCCACTTCCAATGATGAACATTATCAATGGTGGTGAACACGCAGATAACTCTGTAGATATTCAAGAGTTTATGATCCAACCTGTTGGCGCTGCTAACTTCCGCGAAGGCCTACGTATGGGCGCAGAGGTTTTCCACAGCCTTGCAAAAGTACTTAAAGCAGATGGCCACTCAACAGCTGTTGGCGATGAAGGTGGCTTTGCGCCTAACCTTGCATCTAACGAAGCGGCTCTTGCTGCAATTAAAGTCGCTGTTGCAAACGCAGGTTACGAGCTAGGTAAAGATATTACTTTAGCGATGGATTGTGCTGCGTCTGAGTTTTACGACAAAGAAGCAAACATTTACGATCTTAAAGGTGAAGGCAAAAAATTCACTTCTGAAGAATTTAACTTCTTCTTACAAGATCTTACTACTCGCTACCCAATCGTTTCTATCGAAGATGGCCTTGATGAGTCTGATTGGGATGGCTTTGCACATCAAACTAAACTAATGGGTGATAAAATCCAATTAGTAGGTGATGATTTATTTGTAACAAACACTAAGATTTTAAAACGTGGTATCGACAACGGTATTGCTAACTCAATCTTAATTAAGTTTAACCAAATCGGTTCACTAACTGAAACGTTAGCGGCTATTAAAATGGCTAAAGACGCTGGTTTTACCGTTGTTATCTCTCATCGTTCTGGTGAAACTGAAGATTCAACAATTGCTGATTTAGCAGTGGGTACTGCTGCGGGTCAAATTAAAACAGGTTCATTGAGCCGTTCTGACCGTGTTGCAAAGTACAACCAATTGCTTCGTATTGAAGAGCAATTAGGTGATAAAGCACCGTACAATGGTCTTAAAGAAGTTAAAGGTCAGTAATTCTTAGAAATATTAAGACTACATAAGAGCCAAGATTTTCATCTTGGCTTTTTTATATCAAGGAAGAAATCATGGATAAAAGAAAACTTATGATGTACGCAGTAACAGGTGTATTCACTTTGATGATCATTATCACCATAGTTCTTGGGCTTTGTGTCAGTGACTCTTGGATGGAGTTTGCAAGTATATTTGGCGATATACTTACACCAATCGTTGCGGTTATATCTGCTTTTCTTTTCTATGAAAGTTTACAGCAAAACCGAACCCAACACCTGAATGAAATAAGTTTATTAAAACGAGAGGGCAATCGTTCGTCACTTTTATAACTTATAAAAGGTTTAAATGAAGTATTAGCTCAACAAGTTCTAGTCGATGCTCATATGGCAACTTACTACGCAGATACAGCTAGAAAAGAAAAAATCCAGTTTCAAATTGATGATCGAATTAGAGAGGCTCTACTTAAATCATATGTTCTATATGATGAAGATAACGTACATCATCATTATTTTTTATTTTTGTATAGCTATATTTTTAAAGACTTATTCTATTTAATACTTAGCATAATAAATTTATTAAATAGTAATAGTATTGATGAAAATGAAAGAAGCGAGTTGCTAGTTCTATTCAGGGGATTAATTGATGGTGTTGTGTTGAAAGCACTTTTGGAATATTGCGTTAATAGAAACAGGCATACCCCGACAACAGAGCGAGACTCTTCGTACGTAGTAAAAGAAATACTTAAAGGTTTAAATAGATTGAGCTGTATTTCAGCCGCTTCTTGTTTACAGCATTACTGTAAAAGTCATCACAACTGAAACTGCTGCTTTAAAATATCACCTGTAAAACTGGTTTTTAAGTAAAAGCCACGGGGCAGGGTTTTTATTATTTGCCCATTAGGGCCAATGGCATCAGTGACTATTTTGCTATGGGCCGCTTTTGGGCGTATTTGCATTGCATCGCCTAAATGGCCTGATATTTCATCAATCCTACCAAGCGCAATAAGCTCCATTTGTTCTTCCCAGTCGCGCTGTAATAAAGCGTCCTGCTCAGGTGTGGGTTGCCATAAAAAGCCACTGCCAATTGTTCTATTAAACGGTGCTATATCACGCTCGCTTAAAATAGGTAGCCATAAAACGTGGTTAAGCTTTTTACGTACTGCGCTTGTATGCCATGTCATGCCTGTTACGTTCATTAGTGGCGTAACCGATACAAAAGTGGTTTCAAGGGGTTTTCCTTTATAGGAAATAGGCAACGTTTTAAGTTCAATACCCAAATCTTCAAAGTCGGGTAGGGGCTTCGACCCTGCTGTTGCACCTAAAACGTACTCAATTAATTGCCCCGTCCAGCCTTTTTCTCTTAATAAATCATCTGGGGTTTTAAAGTTATATTGATCAGCAAGCTGCCCAAGAGTAAGCCCTGCAATACTGTTTACACGTTGAGTAAGATCATTAATTGAAAGTGGTTTAGTTGGGCGCATAATATTAATTTTAGTTGAATAAATACCATACCCATGATAGCAAAACAGCTAAGCCGTGGATATCTTTAGGGTTGTGCGTTTTTTGTTCGGGGGTTGTTTGGGTTAATTTTGACCATATTTAAAATTATAGATAAATCTTTAAGTTATTGACTCAGTTGGTTTTTTTAAAGTTGTAGATTCAGTTTCGATTAAGCAATTTAAAAGTTGTAAGGATAAATACAACTATATGAACATGTTTATCCACAGATTCTGTGGAGAACACGACTTTTTCGATCTTATATTGTGGATTTGTTTGCAAAATGAACGTGTTTTTTAAAAGTTATGCACAAACTGTGAGTAACTAGAGTGAAACAATAACTGCAATAGCTTATACGCATTATTTTAAAACTTTTTACTCACATCCGCGTATTTTTCTCTCTGAGCTAAAGCATAAATTTCACTTACCCAATGGCTTGCCTATAATAGTGTTTGCCGTATTGCGGCTAATGTGGAACAATCATTAAAAATCGACTTACAAATGAGGCACTAAGGTGATTGATGCCGAAGGTTTTCGTGCCAATGTCGGAATTGTAATTTGCAATAATCAGGGGCAAGTTTTTTGGGCCAGACGCTACGGTCAGCACTCTTGGCAATTTCCCCAAGGTGGTGTTGATGAAGGTGAAACGCCAGAACAAACCATGTACCGTGAATTACACGAAGAGGTAGGGCTGCGACCAGAAGATGTAGAAATAGTCGCAAGTTCAAAACATTGGTTACGCTATAAATTACCCAAACGATTAATCCGTCGCGACTCTAGTCCGGTGTGTATTGGGCAAAAACAAAAATGGTTTTTACTAAAACTACGTTGTGAAGACGAAGACGTAAACTTACTTAAAACTCATCATCCAGAATTTGATGATTGGCGTTGGGTGAGTTATTGGTATCCTGTAAGACAGGTAGTATCGTTTAAACGGGATGTTTATCGACGTGTAATGAAAGAGTTTGCACCTTTTGCCATGCCTTTTAACAAGAGAGAACAACATAAAGATCATTGGCGAAGTAAAAGGTAGTTAACTAAGTACAAAATAAAGGAGCAGGACATGCTGGCTACATTGAGATCCATTGCTGAGTCTGTATCGCGTCAAGCGAATTTAGACAGCGCACTAGTGTGCTTTGTGCAAATGGTAAAAGACGCCATGCAAACCCAGTGCTGCTCCATTTATTTTGCAGATTACAGCCAAGATAATTTTGTACTTATGGCAACCGAAGGGTTAAATCCTGATGCGGTAGGTAAGTTTAGAATTGGTTTTACCGAAGGGTTAGTTGGCCTAGTTGCGCAGCGTGAAGAACCGATTAATATTGCATTCGCTAAATCGCATCCGCGTTTTAAGCTCTCCCCAGAAGTAAACGAAGAAGGCTATAACGCTTTTTTATCTGTGCCTGTTGTCCATCAAAAAAAAGTACTGGGCGTTATTGTTGTTCAACAAAAAATGGCTCGTGTTTTTAGCCAAGATGAAGAATCATTTTTAATTACTCTGTCTGCTCAACTTGCATCACAGTTAGCGCATGCCGAAATAAAAGAAGTATTACGCCAAGATGAATCATCTCATCAAACATCGGTTTTAAAAGGCGTATCAAGTGCGCCAGGGATAGGTATAGGGCAGGCATTTGTACTTTTACCAAAACTTGATTTTAAATCTATAGAACTTTTAAAAGACAGCAATATAGTAGAACAACGCCGTTTGTTTACACAAGCTGTTGCTGCAACGCGTAAAGAGTTTAATACTCTTTCGATGACGTTAAGTGACTCTATTCCTCTAGAAGCACTAGCGGTATTTGATGTTTATCAACAATTGCTTGACGCTAAAAGTTTAGGCCATAATGTAGAAATACAATTACAAGAAGGCTGGTGTGCTAAAAGTGCCTTAAAAATTGTAATTGAGCGTTTAATATCTCAATTTAACGCGATGCAGGATCCTTATATAAAAGAGCGCGCTGTTGATGTTAAAGATATTGGTCTACGTGTGCTTCATCATCTTGTAAACACCGAGCATGCCGTTAAAAATTACCCACCAAATACTATTTTGATTGCTAATACGTTAACGCCAGCTATGCTTGCTGAGGTGCCAAAAGGGCGCTTAACAGGGGTTGTCAGCGTAAATGGTTCTGCAAATAGCCATGCCTCTATATTGACTCGCGCAATGGGTATTCCTGCTATTTGGGGTATAGAAGACTTACCTTTATTACAGTTTGATAGCAAACCGATGATTTTAGATGCATTTGCGGGGCGTTTATATATCTCGCCTTCACAAATGCTGATAGATGAGTACACCGAGTTACAGCATCAAGATAACCTGCTTAATAACCGCTTTTTGGCAGAGCAAGACTATGAGTCAATTACGCTTGACGGTGAACATGTTAGTTTATTATTAAACGCAGGCCTTGAGCTAAATACAGATCAAAGCAGCGCACATATTTGTGATGGTGTAGGGCTTTATCGAACCGAAGCGTGGTTTATGCAAAAAGGTCAGTTTCCTTCTCAATTAGAGCAGGAAAATTGGTATCGAGAAGTACTTACTAGCTACTATCCTAACCCTGTAGTTATGCGTACTTTAGATATAGGTGGCGATAAGGTTCTTGATTACTTTAACATTACCGAAGAAAACCCTTTTTTAGGGTGGCGGGGTATTCGTATTAGTCTTGATCATCCTGAATTATTTTTAGATCAGTTAAAAGCCATGCTTAAAGCAAACATGGGCTTGGGTAATTTAAAAATTATGCTGCCAATGATCAGCGGTACTGAAGAGGTCGATGAATCACTCGCTCTTATTGAACAAGCTTATTTTGAGCTAAGTGAAAAATACCCAGAGCAACAAATAGAAAGACCCGACATAGGCATAATGCTTGAGGTACCATCAAGCGTATTTATGCTGCCAGAATGGTCTAAAAAAGTCGACTTTTGCTCAGTAGGCAGTAACGATTTAACACAATATTTATTAGCAGTAGATAGAGCTAATGCACGCGTTGCTGAGCTCTTTAACCCTTACCACCCTGGCGTGCTTAGAGTACTTAATAAAATAGCGCGTGAATGTGAGCAGTATGAACTACCCTTTAGTTTATGTGGTGAGCTTGGCGGAGACCCCGAAGGAGCAATATTGCTAATCGCAATGGGTTACAGGCGACTAAGTATGAATTTATCATCCCTTAATAAAGTAAAGTGGGTGCTTAGACGTTTAAGTGTAAGCGATATGGAACAATTACTTACTGACTGTTTAGCGCAATCTACAGCCAAACAGGTACTACGTTTAACGCGTAATTTTATGTTAGAGCATGATTTAGGTGATTTGTTTTATACACCCAAATAATATCGTGTATTTAATTAATTCCAATACGCAGATGCTATTCGTTTTATAATCCTTTAATATATAAGCCTTCAAAAGGTATTTGAGATCTTTATGTATGACTTAGGTTTGTTAGTCGCAAGCTGCGCACTACTAGGCTGTATTGTCGGTTTTTTAGCTGGATTGTTAGGCATTGGCGGAGGATTAATTATTGTCCCCGTGCTCAGTGCTATGCTTATCTCATTTGACGTTACATCAACAGATCATGTTTTAGTTATCGCTATTGCAACGTCGCTTGCCTCTATATTATTTACTTCAACGTCTTCAGCGTTGGCTCATCATAAAAATGATAATGTGCCTTGGGCAATCGCCCCTTGGGTTATGTCGGGAGTGGCTTTAGGTGCACTTATTAGTGGTTTTGCGGCAAGTTTTATTCCTGAGCAAATATTACGTACCGTATTTGCTGTAAGTGTTGTATTTATTGCAGCCAGAATGGTGCTCTCTACTCGCAATAAACCCGTGTCGGCAAAACCCTTGCCATCGGGTCCTATCCTATGTGGGATTTCTGCAATAATGGGCGGGTTATCGGGTTTAATCGGTATTGGCGGCGGGGCGCTCATTGTTCCTATGCTTAATTACTTTTCGGTTGATATAAAAAAAGCAATTGGTTGCGCGGCCGCCTGCGGCATTGTAATTGCACTCTTTGGCTCTATTGGCTATATCAGTGCAGGTTGGCGTGTTACCGATTTAGAGCGTGGTTTTGCGGGGTTTGTATATCTTCCTGCGTTATTTGGAATTGTAATTACATCATGGTTTGTTGCGCCTTATGGGGCTAAAGCAACACACTATTTACCTGTAAATATAATTAAGAAGTTTTTCGCGGTACTGCTTGTAGTAATCGCAATTAAAATGATTTTTAGCTAAAGGTTTATTTTTTATGGCACTTGAGTTTCCTCAAATAGATCCAATAATTTTTTCTGTTGGACCGCTAAGCGTACGTTGGTACGGCTTAATGTATTTAATAGGTTTTGCATTTGCTATGTGGTTTGCTAACCGTCAAGCATCAAAGCCAAACTCTGGTTGGACAAAAGATCAAGTAAGCGATTTACTCTTTTACGGTATGCTCGGCGTAATATTGGGTGGACGTATTGGCTATGTATTGTTTTATCAGTTTAGTTATTTTTTAGAAAATCCACTGTATTTATTTAGAATAGACCAGGGCGGTATGTCGTTTCATGGTGGCACGCTGGGTGTAATTACAGCCGTCGCTATTTTTTCGTGGACACGCAAAAAGTCACTACTACAAGTTGGCGACTTTGTAGCGCCACTGGTGCCCGTGGGATTATTAGCAGGGCGCATAGGTAACTTTATAAATGGCGAGTTATGGGGGCGCGTATCAGACGTACCTTGGGCCATGGTATTTCCAACCGGTGGGCCGCTTGCTCGCCATCCGTCGCAGTTATACGAAGCCTTTTTTGAAGGGCTCGTTTTATTTTTAATTATGCTATGGTTTATTAAAAAGCCACGACCTGCTGGCAGTGTTGGCGGCTTATTTTTATTAGGTTACGGCGTGTTTAGGTTTGGTATTGAATACTTCCGCCAGCCAGATGCGCAATTGGGCTTATTTGCCGACTTTATCTCTATGGGGCAAATACTGTCACTCCCTATGATTATAGGTGGTCTAGGTTTATTAATTTGGGCATATAAAAAACCGCAGCAAGAAACAGCAGCAAAGGCATAATAAAAAGCATGAAACAATATTTAAAGTTATGTCAGCGAATTGTTGACGAAGGGCAGTGGGTTGAAAACAAACGTACAGGTACGCGTTGTTTAACCGTTATAAACGCCGATTTAGAATATGATGTAGCAAGCAATCAGTTTCCGATGATCACTACGCGTAAAAGTTACTACAAAGCCGCTATTGCGGAGTTACTCGGCTATTTACGTGGCTACGATAGCGCAGAGCAATTTCGTGAAATTGGGTGTAAAACATGGGATGCAAACGCAAACGATAATAACGCATGGCTCAATAATCCTAACCGTAAAGGTGAGGATGACATGGGGCGTGTTTATGGTGTGCAAGGGCGAGGCTGGCAACGTCCGGATGGCTCAACACTTGATCAGCTTGCAAAAGTTATTAATAACTTAAAAAATGGCATTGACGACCGTGGTGAAATAATTACATTTTATAATCCAGGTGAGTTTGAGCTTGGTTGTTTGCGACCATGTATGCATACGCACACTTTTTCGTTACTTGGTGATACCTTATATTTAACGTCGTATCAGCGCAGTTGTGATGTGCCGCTTGGTTTAAATTTCAATCAAATCCAGTGTTTTGTATTATTGGCGCTAGTAGCTCAAATTACCGGCCATAAAGCGGGTAAGGCATATCATAAAATTGCCAACGCTCACATATACGAAAATCAACTTGAGTTAATGCGAGATGTACAATTAAAACGCGAACCATTTGCATCACCTCAGTTAAAAATTAATCCAAAAATTAAATCATTAGAAGACATAGAGACGTGGGTAACACGAGACGACTTTGAGGTAACAGGCTATCAATGCTACGAAGCGATTCAATACCCATTTTCAGTATAATAAAAAATTAAGGAAAACATAAAATGAAAGCAGTGATCCCAGTAGCCGGCCTTGGTACTCGTATGTTACCAGCCACTAAAGCAATTCCTAAAGAAATGCTTCCAGTGGTAGACCGTCCTTTAATTCAATATGTAGTAAACGAAGCCGTTGCTGCAGGTATTAAAGAAATAGTGTTAGTAACCCATTCAAGTAAAAACTCAATTGAAAACCACTTCGATACGAGCTTTGAGCTTGAAGCAACTTTAGAAAAGCGTGTTAAGCGGCAAATACTTGCCGAAGTGCAAGCTATCTGCCCTAAAGACGTAACTATTATCCACGTACGCCAAGGTGAAGCAAAGGGCTTAGGCCATGCTATTAGCTGTGCAGCGCCTATTATTGGTAACGAACCATTTGTGGTTATTTTGCCAGATGTGATTATTGATGACGTAGAAAGTGATCTTAAAAAAGATAACTTAGCAGAGATGATTACCCGCTTTAAAGAAACTAAGCACAGCCAAATTATGGTAGAACCTGTACCAATGGAGCAGGTAAATCAGTTTGGTGTGGTTGACTTAGGTGATGTTGAATTAAAGCAAGGTGAAAGCTCGCCGATTTTTAATATGGTAGAAAAACCATCAGTTGATGAAGCTCCATCAAATTTAGCTGTAGTGGGTCGTTACGTTTTAAGTGAAAAGATTTGGCCATTACTTGCAAAAACACCGCAAGGTGCAGGCGATGAAATACAATTAACTGACGCAATAGCTATGTTAATGGAACAAGAAAAAGTTGATGCATACGCTATAAAAGGTCGTAGCCACGATTGTGGAAGTAAAATTGGTTACTTAAAAGCGACCATTGAATTTGCATTACGCCGAGATGAGTTTGCAGGCGAGTTAAAAACGTTTATTAAAACACTTATTTAACTGCTTGTTTTACGGATAACAGAAAGGCGCCCATTTGGGCGCCTTTTTTAATTGTTACTTATTATATTTAAAATAGTGTCAGAGTTGCTCTAAAAATAAAATTTTATGGGTACATTAAAGACATAATGTAATTTTTGTTGTAAATTTGTATTAATTGGCATTGAATTTGTATTAAACAATGCCCTCAAGGAAGAGGTTAAGTATGTAACGTTGTGTTTATGAAACACAAATATGCATGCGAGGAGCCACGTTTTTATGGCTCATAACTTAAATAGAGTTAAACGCTTTCTTGTGGAAATGTTTAACTGAAACGTAGTGTTAAAGATCTACTTTCAGGACGACGAATACATGTTTATATATAAAAATAATAACATTGGGCTTTTACTCAGCTTACTAATACTTTTATTTAGTACGGCATGCAGTGTCACACCTGAAATAAAAACAACAAGCGCACCACAAAGTAATACTCCTGATTACGTTTCCGTTACAGCCTTGGAGCTTGCTCAGCTAAAAGATGCCGCAATGCAATGGCAACAAGCTCGTGCCGGTATTGAGCGTATTTTAAAGTTAGAAAAAGAGATAACTTATCTCGTAAATCATATTGATATTATAAATAGCAAAGCTATTGCACAATCTAACCAAGGCAATAGCAGCAAGTTTGTACTTACACCACAAAACACACGCAATGTTAAATCGCGCCAACGGGAAGTTAAGCAAAACTATAGTAATAAAAAACAAACTGTAAAATTAAATACACCTAAGCATGTATTTTCGCTGCAGGTTGCCTCGGTTGACTCTGAACAAGCCGTTGGTAAAGCGTGGCAAGAACTAAATACTAAAGCTGCACCCTTGTTTAGAGACAAAATATTGACCAATGTAGAAACTGTAAAAATAAATGAAAAAATGTTCTACAGGTTAAAACTTGGCTCTTATCAAAACTTTAAAAATGCAAAGGCAGACTGCGAAGTATTTAAACTTTATAAACTCGATTGTATAGTAAGTAATTATACAGACAAACCGGTTAAGCTGTAGTTAAAATGGAAACTTGCTAATATTTTATTTATCCATAGAATACGCAACTAATAACAAAGGAGTAACTTCAGGAAAAAGACATGGCGATAAAAAAGGAGTTTATAAGCGCGTTATTTTTAACTGTGACTGCGCTGTATATAACAGGATGCAGTACTTCAACTAATAAAGCAGAGCCAGCGCCATTAGCGCCTAATACAGTGAGTATTTCAACCGCTGATTTACAAGCCCTCAAAAAAACTGCAGATGAGTGGAAAAGCGCAGAGTCAGAAGTTAACCACCTACTCCAATTAGAGAACCAACTAGCCCAGTTAAAATCACGGTTAAAAACGCTTAACGAAAGTACAAATCAGGCAAAGGTCGAAAGTATCTTAAAAAGCGACCAGGCATTTTTTGCTATACAAGTAGCTGCATTTAAAAATAAAAGTAAATTACAAACAACACTTGCTAAATTAAAGCTCAAAGCGCCCGAATTCTTTTATGCCACTTTAATTGTGAATATTGAGCCTAAGGTGATAAATAACAGTACCATTTATAGGTTAAAACTAGGCGCATATAAAAACAAAGCAGAGGCAGAAAATCACTGCTACGCATTAAAAAAACAACAAATAAACTGCTTTATAAGTTATTACACCGAGCAACAACCTCAGTAAGAACCTTTTAGGCATAATAATTGCTTTATCCTATATATATTTGAAAGAGGATGGCAACTATGCGCCTTTTACTACCTTTATTATTAGTTAACTTAGCCGCTTGTAGTTTAATACCTCAGCCAGCGCCAAGTGTCAGTACCAATGCCCCTAAAGCAGCAATGGCGCCCTATACAGTAAACGACTATATAAATAATTTAACCTTACAGCTTAGCCATCTTAAAGAGCCGCTAAGTAGTCATGCACGAATAGGTGTAAGCAGTTTTTATTTTGCAGATTCGCTCGATTCAAAACTTATGACAGAGCAAGCCTCTGGTTTAAGCCAGCAAATTCAAGAAAGCCTGTTAACTCAAATGACGCAGCTTGGCTATAATACGATTGAATACCGACTAGCTAATAACTTAAATTTATCAACCAATGCAGATAGTATACTTAGTCGTGATTTAACTCAGTTACGTCAACGTCAGAATATTGACTTAATAGTGACAGGGACCGTTACACGACAACAACATGCCTATATCGTCAATGCGCGATTAGTAAATATAAATAACAAACATGTGTTATCTGCTGGCAGTACAGAGATCCCTATTAACGTAATGTGGGGTGATGAAAAAATTCAGCAGCGCGACGGTTACTTATACCGCAGCGAATACTAACCAGGAGCACAAAATGAGAAATTTACTTATTACTATATGTTTGCCATTAGGCTTCGGTTGTTCGCAAATATCAGGTGTAACAAACTCAGCAGCAGAACCAACTGCAAATCCAAGTAATCAAAATTCACAGTTGGTAAGTAATCAACGCGATATTGCAACGCCAGCAGTTAATAACAACTTGTTTCAATCTGGTTTAGTACAGCAAAATAACTACACTAAATCTACACCGCCAATGCGTAAAAATATAAATCACTATGTGCGTGGAATAATGCAAGATATGGTCGAAAATTTACAATACGTAAATGAAAAAACACCACTCGCTGTTTCAAGCTTTATTTTTTTAGATGATGACTACACTGATAGTAGCTTATTAGGCAACCAAATTGCAGAAAGCTTTATGCATGAGCTGCATAGCTTTGGGGTGCCTGTTATTGATTTTAAAACAACCGATTATATGCGTGTATCACCCAAGGGTGACTTTGTATTTAGTCGTGATTATTTAGAGTTGAACCAAGATCAAACCTTTAATTATGTATTAGCGGGCACACTTGTAAGCCACCAGGGTGGAGTATTAGTTAATGCACGAATTGTCGGTTTAAAAAGTAAAGCGGTAGTAGGTACAGCACAAGGGTTTATTCCACAGTCGGTTGTAGATGGACTTAATGGTAACTCCCGTACAGACGGCATTATGTTAAAACAAGCGGATGAGTGAGGTAAGTATGCGGTTTATATTAAACGCTATTATTGGCGCATTCACTGCACTAGGCTTAGCGGGTTGCTCTATAATGCAGGACGAACACAGCCAAAACATTGATACGCGAACTGATTATATCCTCCATGGTGGACATGAGCAACAAAGACCAAGTCAAGATATGCAGATACAAGATGAGTACGACGCCACAGCGCCGTTTAAACCTTTAAAACATCACAAAACACTTGTGAATTATGTAGAGCAAATGGCCCTTGATTTAGTCGACACACTAGAGTTTGACGTAGATACCCACACTCATATTAATATTGCGGTTACCACTTTAGTTGACCTTGATGCTTCATTAAATAAAAGTAATCAGCTAGGTAATCAAATTTCTGAAACGTTAATTCATCAGTTACAAAAGTTTGGTTACAGCGTTGTCGATTTTAAAACAACACAAACGATAGATGTAACTAGCCGTGGTGACTTTACTTTTTCGCGCGACATTGCAAAACTGAGTGAAGACCAAATGGCAAGCCATGTACTCGCTGGCACTTTAATTTATCGACATAATGGGGTTGTTGTTAACACTCGCGTTATAAACGTGCAAACAAAGCAGATTGCAGCCAGTAGTCGAAAATTAATACCGTTATACGTACTAAATAAAGAAGATATATACTTATCAAGTAATTAACTTCATTTGCACTTGATATGAAAAACCAGATGCCGTTATAATTCAACCCGTTAAGCACACTACTTTAGTGGCCTCTTAGTTAAATGGATATAACGGCCCCCTCCTAAGGGGCAGTTGCAAGTTCGATTCTTGCAGGGGCTACCAATTAAATCAAAGAGTTAGCTTTATTGTTCTTCCTTTTTTTATTTCTGTGTAGCACATGTGTAGCAAGGTAACTGATTTTATTTAACGCCGCTTAGTGTCTTTTATTAATAGTGGAAAGTTTATCTCAATTAAAAATACTCTTATTAGTTGCTACTATTTAACACTTTAACTATAAGACAAATCTCTTTGCTTCCCCAAACAATAACGAAGCTTCTTCTCGAAACGAGTCAATAGGATCAATATATAATATCCTCATGTTATCAATGGCTCTTGAGCAAGCTACATATAGCAAATTTCGGCGTTCTTGAAAGTCTATGTTCTGAGGATCTTTAAAAAAGTTAGGAAAATATGATCTGTCTCTACTAAATGAATTCTCCATAATAATGACTACGTTGCTATACTCTAACCCTTTAGTACTATGGTAAGTGTTAAATCTAACAGGTTCGCTGCTAGATTCAGTAATGAATTCGTACCATTTAGTGAATTCGTTAAGAGAAGTACTTATTGCTATATTAATTTGGTTAATACGGTTTTCTTCTTTAATTGAGTCGCTTTTTGGTAGGTCATTATTTAGCAACTGTTTAAACCCCTCAAGTGAATATCCAAAATCATCAGATGGAAAAAAGTCTTTCAATTTGCATTTGAAAAGATAAGAACCAGAGTCATAAAGTTGGAATAGCGCAACTAAATAATCTTCGAAAGTATTAATTTTCTCGTCTATTAATATGTTCAACTCGTTTAGATAGTTATGAGCATCAAACATCGATACAGGATTTTTTTCTTTTGGGAGTATATCTTCAAGTGTCTTCTGAGGTTTTGCTATCAATTCTCTAAATTCAATGAGTGCTAGAATTGTACGAATTGAAGTATCTAGCTTAGTTAAATCTCTACTTAATACTTTTTGTGCTTGTTCATTAAAAAAGAAAAAAGCTTTAAAGCAATTGAAAAGATTCTTAAAACCACTTAACTCAGCAAGCATTTCATTTTTAAGCACTAAGCAGTGGACGACGTCCTCATTTAAACTTGAAAGTTCACTTTCTATGAATCTTTTTACTAGAATAGAGGAATCGTTTGGTCTTTCGCTTATTAATTTATGAAAAGAAAAAGAACCGCCGTCATTATTTTCATAAATACTCTCTTGAGATATCTCATCATTACGAAGCTTGTTGGATATATTTATGATTTCATTTCGCGATCTACGGTTATACTTTTTTTCTATTTTTAATAAATTGGGGTGATATTCATTTAGGGAATTTGAAATACCCTCCGAATAAATGCTTTGCATTACATCCCCGTAATATCCAAGTAAAAATTTATGAGATAATTCTGTATCTTTAATTAATTCATACATAAATTGAATAACATGTTTATGAGTATCTTGATATTCATCAATTAATACATATGGGTATGAATCAACAATTATTCGGCGAAGTGTTGGATACTTTTTGCATAATTCAAGTCCATATTCTAATAGAGTATTATGGCTAATCAACATGTAGTGAAGTCTATCACTGTTAAAATTAGGGTTATATCTAACTTCTTTATTTTCACCTGATTTGATTCTATTAAGGCATTTTTGAATTTTATCGGTATCATGTAAATATTTTACGGCTTTCTTAAATTTGCCTAAGTTACGGTTTAGCGTATAACCAAAATCTTCAAGGATGCTTCCAAAATCAGTAGTATGATTAGTAGAGTTATAGAAAGTGTTTTTTGCTTCATCTAAAAGAAAGTAACCATTAAATCTTTCTTTATCACCACTGTTTAGCCACTCTTCATCTGGGCTATTTTCAAAAGACTCCTTTAATGTAACTAACTTTTTATTTATTTTTATCTCATGTTCAATGAGTAATGCATCTTGCTGTAAATGAATTAGCTCCCAAACTCGCTCGTGAATAGTTGATACTTTTACTATGTCACTGTTTCCAAATTTTGATTTGATATTATCCGCAGCTGCGTTAGTAAAGGTGATGCATAAAACATGTTTATTTTGGTTTGATAGCTTCTCCCCATAATGTTTGACTATATATTTTAAGCTTTCAATTAATGCGTAAGTTTTTCCTGAGCCAGCTCCAGCATTGAAAACAAAGCTTTTGTTATTATCTATAGCATTGTTAAGCAACTCTTGTACTTTCATTTCCTCAATTAATTTTTCAGGGTTTTCTTTAATTTTCAACATCCTAAACTCCTTTATTTTGGAGAGATTTATCATTATTCAATTTTTTAGTTAGCCAATCTAAACCATCTTCAATATATTTAGGTAGTTGTGGAGCATTAATATTTGATGTAATTATTTCGTAGAGGAGTGTATTTGCAAAATCACTTTTACTTGAAGCTAGCTTGCATTGCCACTCAAAAGACTTTTCCTTGGATTGGTTAGTGTTTTCTAGACCTGAGGCTCCAACAATTCTTTTATATATTCTTGGTTTTAACTCTTTTAGTGTTTTATTAAGAGTTTTATGTTCATAGTTTGTGAGAATATAGGCTTCTTCAAAGCTTGAAGCAACAAAGCCATTGATTGCATCCTTTTGGAAAACGATCATAAAATTGTCAATGCAGTAATAAGGTGAGTCACTTGGAAGTATTATACTTTTTGATTCATCTTCATCTGATGGCTCTTCATCGGGTAACTTTTCAATACAAACATATTTCTGCAAAACTGCATTAGTTGTTTCGCGGTTATCTAGTTTATCAATTTGTTTGAAATTTTCTTTATCGGCCTTACTTCTTTTGATATCGAGATCAGTGATTACTAAGCATGGGATTTTCAATAAATCTATAAGTGGTTTATATATGTGAGCAAAAGCACCATTAATATTAAATATTGAAATCCCATATTTTTGTAAATTTTTAGATTCACTAAGGTAATGCTGAATTAAATGCTCTTCAGTAACTCCTTCGACTAAAACTATCGCATCAGAAAAGAAAAGTTCTGATACTTTATATTTAATGTGCTTCTTTAAAAACTTTAATTCATCTTTTGCAGTGGCTTCTTCAGTGCTTTCCGGTGCTATTTTATCAGTGATTTTTTTATCATTTAATGTAACTACATTACTGAAATTATCTTCATCTGTGGTTATATAGTTTATGTTGTTGAATGTGTTACTGCTATGGATTTTACTGTTTACGATATGTGATGAGTGAGTTGTTATTATTAATTGGCTATTAATATTTTTACTGTTGTGATTTCCTAATAATAAATTAAGAGCATCGTCAATGTTTTTTATGAATAATTCCTGCATTTGAGGATGCATAAAGTTTTCTGGTTCTTCTATACATATAATATTTACTTTATCGTGAGCTTCGCTTTCTTCATACTGTTCTACATAATCAATTATTTGGCCAAGTATTTTCATAAGGTTTGAATAACCAAGCCCGAATTGATTTTCGGGTATATAGTTATTGTTTTCTTCAAACTCATATCTAATAAGCTTATTAAATAAAGATTTAAAATCTAAACTGGATCTTAAATGAACTAGCATATTTTGTTGGTCTGTTATCTGGCTAACGACATTATTAACAATATCATTGTGAGATTCCCCTATGTGTCTATCCATGAAATCGTTAATATTTAATATTTCATTTTCTAGTCGAACACGACTATCACCTTCTTCATCCTTTAATCTATACTGAACTATTTTATTGAAAACAGATGATAGTGATGTCTCACCATCATCCAAATTAGCTTTTATAGTTGTAAGTTCGAATAGATTGTTTATGTTAAATAAAGAGTTTTTTATTAATCTTCCTTTGATATCGTAGATCTGCCTAGAAAAATTAGTATTATCTATTATTCTTAGAAACTCACTAAATTTAACTTCATGCTCTCTTTTTGCTGCGCTACAAAAGGTCTTGTATACCCTTTCCTTATACTGCTCAGACTCAGCGATAATAAACTTAACCTCTAGAGTTATAAGCTTATTAATCGTATTGTCTTCGATCGAAATAAGGTTGCTTAAGTTTTGAGTCGATGTAGATTTAGGATCTGTATCTAAACCAACTTTCAACCTAAATTTCATGTTTGGCAGCTCTACTTTATTGAATTCGTCTTTTCGGAAATCGAGAAAATTGTCTTTATTCAGACCAAAAAGTACTTTCTTGTATTTGTCGAATAATCCATTTAGATAACTCAGATTAAAAGAAGCGCCTAATATATTGTCATTATCGATAACCTGCTTTAAGGCTTTGGTTACCGTTGTTTTTCCTGCGTTATTTTTACCAATAATTAGGGTTGTGGCACAAGCAACAAAGCTTTGAGAGGTAGATTCATCAGGTTTGCTTTCAGTGGCTTTTTTATAATCTGATTGGACAAATTCGATTATATTGTTCTTAGTGCCAAATTTTCTAAAATTAGTAATTTGTAGAGACTGTAAATACATATAACATCCTTATTGACTGTAATTATTTTTATTTTGTTAAATAAAATTAACACTTTTTAGGTGTCGTGTGTAGCTAAATTGGTACTTATTTATCAGAAGTTAATAATGTAAAGTACAGTTATTTACAGAACTCCAAGTAAGATCTTTTTTGCCATTCTGGCAAACAGTGAACTAAAGGTTATTATTGGCTTTCTGATGAAATACGATGTGAGCTAAAGCTCTGTAGATAGCTTTAGCTATTTGAAATATTATATTTAACTGCAATTTTATTTATTGGTGATAGCTTTAGCTCTTTTAATATAATAAGGAGCTTTAGCTAATACGTTTTAGCTTTAGGTTATGCCTTTTCTACCTTCCATGAGTAATGTCTAGTGATGATGGCTTTACCCGCGAACCACAAGCCTTTTACTTTGAGTATGAATTCACCATCGTAATAGCTTTGTAAGCACTCCCCAGTTTCCTCAACGATGTTTAAATCGTAATGTAATTTGATAGGTCTATCTTTTTGTTTTGTGTGTAAACCGCCCATAGCAAGTATGTAGCCTTTCCAATCACTGTTATCAGCAGCAAAGCGAGCTTGTTCTAGTAGGCTATCTTTTTTATCATTAAATATTGAGCTTAAACGTCTTAATTCACGCCATACAGACACGCTAGCACCGCCAATTTGTTGAAACTGGCGAATACACCAACACGATGCCCACGCATCAATACGTTGCGCTACAAGCAGCGAATCGTTACCAAATTTATCTTCGCCTACACCTTCACCATCAATGTTTTTCGCTATGTATTTTAAGATATAACCAGTTGCAGAGCCTTTGTTTGGGTCGATTTGTTTAAAGTCACAACGGTTTTCCGCTGCGCCTTTTTCGTCACCATCAACTTCTAACGCGTAATGGCGAATAATTGCTTTTAATGCGTCTAGTTTTTCGCTCTCAATAAAAAACAGCATATGCCAATGCGGTGTGCCGTCATGTTGTGGTTCTGCTACACGAAAACCATAAGGCGCAATATTTTGACGTTTAAACTCTGCACGGGCTTTTTGCCATTGGTGGTTTAAATAGCTATTGGCTTCATCAGGCATAAAACCTTCCCACTTAGGGTTTGCAGCTCCCGACTTTGAAAAGGCACGATGGTACTTAGAAGGGCACGTAACCGTAATAAAAAGTGCTTCATGGCCTAGCTCTTTCGCTAGGTCTTCAAAGCCTCTTGCACGACATAGTAATTCATCCTTTCGTATCTTAGGGTTTGATACATTTAGGTCGGATATTTCTTTTAACGAGTAGCGTTGCCCTTGCTCGTTAAGTATGTAAGTTGAGCTAAGTAACTCATCATTTCGTTGGCGCTGAGTAATGCGATTTTGAGTTGTTATATTACTTGCATAGATTTCTCTTTTTCTGTTCACGAAATTTAAATGCAGGGCTGCTTTTTCGTTTGCTTGAGTAATGAGTTTACGAAACTTTCGTAGCCACCAACGGTTATCGATATAGCGTTTTATACAGCCTGATATTTTGATGTTGTTTTTAGGTTCTATAGGCGAAACACCAAACTTAATTGCGTAGTTTGATAAAAAATCAAAAAGGGCTTTTTGCTTTGCAACAGCGAATTCGCTATTAATTTCGGTATTAGTAGAGCGAAACATAGCGGGATTTTCACTATTGGTTTCGCTGTCAGTAATTTTACTACTACGAAACTCATGCGAAACGGTTCGCTTTAGTTCGCTATCATTTCGCTGTTTGTTTTTAGCTTGATAATAAAGAAAGTTAACTTTTTCGGGGTTAATGGCAATCTGGCGGCAATAGTTTGCACACTCTTTCGCTATGTTGTTAATGTCATCATCAAA